>CATZYB010000144.1 GCA_958426095.1 uncultured Lachnospiraceae bacterium | reverse complement strand
GCCCCACATCCTTTAAGACACTTCTCGCACTCAGAGGATCCCGGCAGATCTGCAGAGCCAGTTCCACATTCTCAAGGGCTGTCAGATTCGAAATCAGATTATAAAACTGGAACACAAATCCGATATCATCCCGCCGATATCCTGTCAGCTCCCTCGAGTGATATTTGGAAATGTCTTTGCCATCTACCCATATGGAGCCGCTGGTCGCCGTATCCATACCCCCAAGTACGTTTAAAACCGTCGTTTTTCCCGCCCCGCTGGGACCGACAATGACAACAAATTCACCTTTCATAATCTCAAAATCGATACCGTCCGCCGCACGAATTTCAACCTCGCCCATACGGTAAATTTTCGTCACATTCTCCAGCTTTACATAAGCTTCCATGCCTTCTCCTCCCGCTTTATGTTAATATTTTAATTATAAAACGTTTAAGTTGACATTTCAACACGCGTTACAGATTTCACAAAAAGTTTAGATTTGGATTTCGGTATTTACAAAAGAGAATAATAAAAGCGGAACCCTTTTACCTAAAAATCAGTTCCGCCCTTTATCTTTCGTATATTCATCTTCTTATCGCTCCGCTAACTTCCGCTCCAGCTCTGCAATCCGCTGAGCCATCTCCTGTTTTACCATCTCAAGCTCTGCATCCTTCTCCTGGATCACCCGCTCCTGTGCATCGATCTTCTCCTGCATCTGGTCGATCATCAGCTTCACCGTGTTCCGGTCCATCTCCAGCAGCTCTTTTGAAAATATCTCCATAAGGCCCTCCACATTCCGGCATAACTCAAAAACATCTTCATACAGGGCCTTAAACTCCGGATATGCCTCGATCAATCGGAGAATCATCTCCGGCTCGTCCCGGCAGAAAAATGCGAGCCATGCCTCTAACCTGTTATGCGTCCTGTCCCCTTCATTGTGCTGTTTTTTCTTAAAGATGTCAAGAGCTATGTAGATACATAGAGCATCTTCACGCCCCGGGCCCCGGTACACATATCAAGAAATTCCTTTCGTTCCTCTCCTTTCATCATCCATCGATGGATTTTGACAAAAACCGGTCAAAAAAATTTCCGAAAAACCGCTAATAAACCTTAACGTATTTTTCGGAAACTTTACAAATTTCTATTTAACGGATAATCCCCGAACTTTCATGTAAGCTTTAATAGCTTCCACACAGCCCTCGAAACCAAGCTTACTGCTGTCCAGACACAGATCGTAATTCCGGGCATCATACCATTCCTGACCAGTATGGTACTTATAATAGTCTCCCCGGTATTTATCTTTTTTCTGGATAAACCGACGCATTTCATCTTCGGTCTTACTGAATTTCTTCATCGCCTGTTCCAGACAGAAATCAAACGGACCATGAACAAAGACACTGATCACATTATCATAGTCTTTCAAAACAAAATCTGCACAACGTCCGATGATCACACAGGATTCCTCTTCTGCAATCTGCTTAATGATCTTCGCCTGATAATTAAATAAATTATCTGTAGAAACAAAATCATCACTGTCCGGCGGAAGTACCTCTCCGGTATAAACCTTCTTAGCAATCCGTCCTAAAATCCCGGACTTCGGCGCCTCGTCCGCTGCGCCAAAAAGCTGCTCGCTGATTCCACTTTCGTCAGATGCTAACCGGATAATTTCCCGGTCATAAAAATGAATCCCCAAATCCTCCGCCAGCATTTTACCGACGGTTTTTCCGCCGCTTCCGTACTGACGTGCGATGGTAATAACTGTATGGCTCATGTGAATCCCTCCTATTCACCCAGATATGCCTTCTTCACCGATTCATCATTCATCAGTTCCTTCGCATCCCCTTCAAGAACAATCTTACCTGTTTCAAGTACATATGCTCTGTCCGCAATGCTCAGGGCCTTTTTCGCGTTCTGTTCAACCAGAAGAACGGTAGTTCCGCCGGCACTGACTTCTTTTATAATATCAAAAATTTCATTAACGAAAATCGGAGACAAACCCATAGATGGCTCATCCATAAGGATGATCTTTGGATGGGACATAAGCGCACGGCCCATGGCCAGCATCTGCTGCTCGCCGCCGGATAAAGTTCCAGCCAGCTGGTTCTTACGTTCTTCCAAACGCGGAAAACGTTTATAAACCATCTGCAGAGACGCTTCGATTTCATTTTTATCTTTCCGGGTATAAGCACCCAGTTTCAAATTTTCCAAAACCGTTAATTCTGCAAACACACGACGTCCTTCCGGTACATGGGCCATACCCAATGTGACAATTTTATGTCCCGGCATTTTGGTAATATTCGTTCCTTCAAATTCCACCGTTCCGCCTTTGGCCTCAACCAGTCCGGTAATTGTATGCAAAATGGTTGTCTTTCCAGCGCCGTTGGCCCCAATGAGAGCGATAACCTCGCCTTCATTAACCTCGAAAGAGATTCCTTTGATCGCCTGAATAACACCATAATATACTTGTAAATCTGTAACTTTTAACATTGCCATGACATTGCCCTCCTACTCGCCCAGATATGCCGTGATAACCTTCGGATCATTCAAAACATCCGTTGGTTCTCCGTGAGCCAGTTCCATACCGAAGTTCAGTACATAAAGATACTCACAAATACCGGATACCAGTTTCATATCATGCTCGATCAGAAGAATGGTAATATGGAATTTTTCACGGATCAACTGAATGGTGTCCATCAGTTCCTGGGTTTCATTCGGGTTCATACCGGCCGCCGGTTCATCCAGCAGCAAAAGCTTTGGTTCCGTAGCCAGGGCACGGGCAATCTCCAGTTTTCTCTGTTTACCATAAGGTAAATTCGATGCCAGTACATCTGCCTGACCATCCAGATCAAATACCTTTAATATCTCAATAGCCCGCTCATCCATCTCTTTTTCCTTTTTGGAGTATTTTCCCAAATGGAAAAAGCTTTCAGCCAGACTATATTCCACATGATTGTGAAGAGCTACTTTAACATTGTCTAACACAGTCATTTGGGAAAAAAGACGAATATTCTGGAAGGTTCTCGCAATACCCGACTTACAGATTTCTGTCGGAGCCTTTCCGACAAGATTTTCTCCATCCAATACGATGGTTCCTTCACTCGGTGCATACACACCGGTCAGCAGGTTAAATGCCGTCGTCTTACCTGCGCCATTCGGGCCGATCAGTCCGACCAGACTTCCCTGCTCAATACTCATATTCAAATCATCAACAGCACGAAGGCCGCCAAAGGAGATTCCCAGATGTTTCACTTCCAATAGAGCCATCCTATTCGCCCTCCTTCTGAATACTCATTGCCTTTTTGAGGTTTCGTTTTTCAATCATCGCCATACGGAACTTAGAGTTATTAAAGAGCATCATCGCAATCAGAACGATCGCATAAAGCAGCATACGGAAATCTGCAGCACTACGAAGGACTTCCGGAAGGGCTGTTAAAATAACGGCCGCAATGATCGCTCCTTTAATATTCCCCATACCGCCGAGCACGACCATAACAAGTATCTCGATGGATTTATTATAGTCAAAATTTCCCGGTTTCAAAATACCTACGTTATGGGCATAAAATACACCGGCCATTCCGGCAAAGAAACCGGAGATAACAAAGGCCATTGTTTTAAACTTGCTGACTTTAATGCCAACAGCCTCCGCTGCAATATAATTGTCACGCACCGCACAGATAGCCCGGCCATGTCTGGATTTTACCAGATTTGAAATGACAAGAATCGTCAGCAAAACAAATATATAAACGAACGTAAAGTTTTTATAGTTGCTGTAGGCTCCGATACCAGAAAGTCCTTTAGCGCCGCCTGTAAAACCTAAAAAGTTAATAACAGACTTAATGATCTCACCAAATCCCAATGTAACAATTGCCAGATAATCGCCCTTCAGACGAAGTACGGGCAGACCGATGATCAAACTGAACACCGCCGCAACGATACCGCCGACCAAAAGACCGATCAAAAGTTCAATCTGCGGCGGAAGATCCAGTGCGTTCGTCGTCAGAGCCCCTGCATAGGCGCCGATCGACATGAATCCTGCATGCCCCAATGTCAGCTCCCCAAGAAAACCAACCAGCAGACAAAGCGAAACCGCCAGCATAACATTAATACAACATGGAATAATAATGGACATAGCCTGGCGTCCAAGCAATCCGCCATAAATTAATGCCATAACAACGCCATAGACAACAAGCGCTAAAATAACATTTATGATTACTGATTTATTAATTTTCTTATTCACGACAGCCACCTACACTTTCTCTGCTTTCATCTTACCAAGCAAACCGGACGGTTTAACTAATAAAACGATAACAAGCACACCGAAAACAATGGCGTCCGCAAGCTGAGTAGAAATATACGCTTTCGACAAACTCTCAATAATTCCTAGTACGATTCCTCCAAGCATGGCTCCCGGAATACTTCCGATACCGCCAAGAACCGCCGCAACGAAGGCTTTGATGCCCGGCAAAGCGCCCAATGTCGGAGATAAAGACTCATACTGACAGATAAAGAGAATACCGGCCACCGCCGCTAAGGCCGAGCCAATAGCAAACGTCATAGAAATTGTTTTATTTACATTGATACCCATCAGGGCCGCTGCACCTTTATCTTCAGACACAGCTCTCATAGCACTTCCCGCCTTTGTTTTATTAATAAACCAGGTCAGAACTGCCATAGCGATTACCGTTACGATCAAAGTTACTATTGTAATTCCGGAAATGTGAATACCTCCGATCTTTATCGACGGCACTTTGATCACCGAACCAAAAGGAATCGGCGTTGCTTTAAATATGATCAAAGCAACATTCTGTAAAAAGTAACTTACACCGATCGCTGTGATAAGTACAGCCAGCGACGGCGCATTACGCAGTGGTTTGTACGCAATACGTTCCACCAGAATTCCGAGAACCGCACAGACAATAATGGTCAATAAAATACATACCGGCGCCGGAAGTCCCAATAAGGCCGCGAATACATAAAGTGCATATGCACCTACCATAATAATGTCTCCATGAGCAAAGTTAATCATCTTTGCAATACCATAAACCATGGTATACCCCAGGGCAATCAGGGCATAAATACTCCCTGTCCTCAGTCCGTTGATTAACTGCTCCACAAGATTATTAATCAGACTCATTACCCTCCACCTTTCTATTTTTTGTATTACCGAACTAACTATATATTTTAATATAATCATTTCTCGCTTGCAAGGATTAATACGTAAAAATCCAATTTTTGTCAGGAAAACACGAAAAAAATAAAGCCCTTTGTTATTATCCATGAAGAAAACGCCAATATCCCTGTCACGGGACATCGGCGTCTCTTTTAATCCGACACAAGCCTGTCAGATGAAATTATTCATATAATGTATAAGCACCATCCACGATCTGGATAAATTTGCTACCTTTGTTTGGTTCACCTTCTGCTGTCCATGTGATACCATCACCTGTCAGACCATCTACAGTAATTTCTGTCATAGCTGCAATTAAGTCTGCATTTTCAACAGAACCAGCCTGTTCCATAGCTGCTTTGATCGTGTAAACACCGTCATAAGCATCTGCTGCGAACTGGTCAGGTGTTGCGCCGTAAGCTTCTTCATAAGCTGCTACGAATGATGATACGTTTTCAGATGGATCTGCTGCGAAGAATGGGCTTAAGAAGATAGCGCCTTCAACAGTTGCTGCATCTGTGACTGTTCCAAGAACGCCGTCCCATCCATCACTGCCGAGGAATGGAAGTTCCATACCCATATCCTGAGCCTGTTTTGTGATGTATGTAGCATCCTGATAGTAAGCAGGAACGAAAATAGCTTCTGCATCTGTGCCTTTGATCGTTGTCAACTGTGTATTGAAGTCAACATCGCCTTCTGCGAAAGCTTCACTTGCTACGATTTCGCCGCCTTTAGCTGCAAACTCTTCCTCAAATGCTTCTCTGATACCGGTGCTGTACTCATCAGACTGATTGTAAATAACAGCAACTTTCTTATATCCAAGTGTATCTGCTGCCAAATCTGCCATTGTTACACCCTGAGCCGGATCAGTAAAGCAGATACGGAAAGCATTGTCGTTCTTTGTACAATCCATAGCGGAACCGGATGGTGTAATCTGTAAGATACCATCGGCCGCTGTCAAATCTGTGATTGCAATACAAGCGCCGCTTGTTACACAGCCAAGGATGGCCTGAGCGCCCTCGTCCATAACAGAGTTGTAAGCCTGGATAGCTTTATCTTCTGTAGCTTCATCATCAGCAAATACCATGTTCAGTGTATATGTCTTATCACCAACTGTTACGCCGCCTGCTTCATTGATTTCTTTGATAGCGATCTCAGCGCCCTGTTTTACAGAGTTTCCGTAAGAAGCT
>CATZYB010000143.1 GCA_958426095.1 uncultured Lachnospiraceae bacterium | reverse complement strand
AGGTTGTTCCCCGATGTAATGGCATGGAAATCCCCTGTAAAGTGAAGGTTCAGCTCTTCCATCGGAATCAACTGGGCATATCCGCCGCCGGCTGCGCCGCCTTTAATACCGAAGCATGGTCCCAGGGATGGCTCACGAAGGGCCAACACAGCTTTTTTATTTAAAACACCCATAGCTTCACCAAGACCAACACTGATGGTTGTCTTACCTTCTCCGGCCGGTGTCGGATTTACGGCAGTCACAAGCACTAACTTTCCATCCGGACGGTCTTTGATCTTTTCCCAAAGCTCATCGGAAAATTTTGCTTTATACTTGCCGTAAAATTCCAGATCATCTTCCTGGATGTCCAGTCTGGCAGCTACATTTTTGATCGGTTCCATTTTTGTTTCCTGTGCAATCTGAATATCAGTTTTCATTTTCTCATCCTCCCGCCTATAAAGACTCTTCAACATAGTTTTCAAATTCCTCCGGAGACATCAAAACCTTTCTCGGCTTTGTGCCTTCCTCAGGTCCAACCACTCCGGCCTCGTAGAGCTGGTCCATAATTCTGGCCGCCCGGTTAAACCCAATTTTAAATACGCGCTGGAGCATCCCTATAGATGCTTTATCCTTTTCAATGATGAACTTACCGGCTTCAACAAAATAGACATCTCTTTCACTGTTTCCTGGACCGTCGGCCGGACCCGCGCTGGTGATTTTCGAGGTGATCTCATCATTGTAGTTCACCTGGTCATTCTGACTTTCCCGAAGGAAGGCCACCACATCATTGACTTCTTTATCTGAAACAAAGGCGCCCTGCACACGCAGCGGTTTCTGATATCCCGAAGGATAAAAGAGCATATCCCCTTTTCCAAGAAGTTTTTCCGCACCGCCCATGTCGATGATTGTTCTGGAATCCACACTGGAAGATACGGAAAAGGCAATTCTCGAAGGAATATTCGCCTTGATCAGACCGGTAATAACATTGACTGAAGGACGCTGTGTGGCAATAACAAGATGAATACCACAGGCCCTCGCAAGCTGTGCCAGACGGCAGATGGCGTCTTCCACTTCTCCCGGAGCCACCATCATCAGATCTGCAAGCTCGTCCACAATAATGACGATCTGAGGAAGTTTCGGATAATCCGTACTGGCAAATTCTGCCTGGGATACCTTTTCATTATATCCCTTCAAATCCCGGACATTCAGTTCCGCAAACTTCTTATAACGGTCGGTCATCTCCATCACTGCCCAATTCAGAGCCCCGGCTGCTTTTTTCGGGTCGGTGACTACCGGAATCAGCAGATGCGGAATCCCGTTATAAACACTCAGTTCTACCACCTTCGGATCCACCATGATCAGACGGACGTCCTCCGGTTTTGCTTTATAAATAATACTCATGATCAATGTATTGATACATACGGATTTACCCGAGCCAGTCGCACCGGCAATCAGCAAATGGGGCATCTTTGCAATATCTGCGAGAATGACCTTGCCGCCGATATCCCGGCCTGCTGCAAAAGCAATGCCGGATTTACTGTTCTGAAATTCTCTGCTCTCCAGCAGATCTCTCAGCATAACCGTCGTATTTTCTTTATTCGGCACCTCGATACCGATGGCCGCTTTTCCAGGAATGGGCGCTTCGATCCGTATATCAGCCACCGCCAGATTCAGCTTAATATCGTCGGACAAGCTGACGATCTTGCTGACCTTAACGCCCTGTTCCGGCTGGAGTTCATAACGGGTAACGCTTGGCCCGCAGCTTACGTTCGTAATCTGCACCTTCACGCCAAAGCTTTCCAAAGTGGATTTTAATTTTGCCGCTGTCTGACGTAATTGTTCATCAGTGTTGCCTCCATTGTTTCTCTCGCCGCGCACTAAAAGGGATAACGGCGGAAATACATATTCCGGCTTTTGTTCCAGAGCAGTTTCAATATCCACCGCCGTCGCCTGTTTTTCTGCTTCACTTGGTCCGGATGCCTTTGCGGCTTCTGCCTTCGCTGCTGCTTTGGCGGCCGCCGTCGCCGTAGGCACAACCTTCGCTGCCGCAGAAGATGTATCTCTGGTTACCGCTTTCCCTAAAACAGCATTTTTTTCAATCATTCCTGAAGATGCAGCCCTTGAATCCGATGCGCCCGCCACCGTCAGCACCGGTTCCGTCACATCTTCATCCTCCGTCATAACTCCGAAATCATCTTCGATATCAATATCAATCGGACGCAAATCCCCTTCCGGCACAATAAAGGAATTTTTCTTTTCCTGCTCTATTGGCTGAATCGGTTCCATATGATTTACCGGAATCACATCTTCTTCTTTCCTTGGAAGAATGATTTCCTCTTTAATATCATCAACAGCCGGAATCTTTGCAGCGGCACTCAGATCAAAATTTAAATCCTTCTTCTCAAACTTCTCACGAACTTCTTCAAAGGTCACGTTCCTGTTTCCGCCACGGCCTCTTGTCTCTTCGGCCTCTTTTGCCTCTTTATGAGCTTCCTTCTCTTTTTTCTTCAAGGCTCTCTGCTCTTTATGATGCTTCGATGCATTTGAATATGCTTTTTTGCCTTTTTTACTCAACGGAATAAAAATCGTTCTCTGCGTGACCAGCACAATAGAGATCAAAATCAAAACAACGACAACGACATAACAGCCCACAGTGCCGAGCATAGGATGGAGTACCTTGACAGCCGCGCCTCCGATCAATCCGCCGCCATTATGTCCGGCCGCACTGTCCTTATAGGCCTGCAGCACCTTCGCTGCGGCATCATATGGCTCCGTTATCATATGTACCAGAATCGTCAGGAAAAGATAACAAAAAACAGATGCGATCAGTTTGATTTTCGCAATCCGGTTTGAACGATTGGCAACAAAAAATGAAATGCCAAAGAAAACTACGAATGGAAAGAAATAAGCCATAAAGCCAAACAATCCGAAAGTAACACCTGAAATCGCCTGTCCCAACTTGCCGCACAGATTAAAATTGCTCAATACCAGTAAGATACTCAGCGCAAGTATGGAAAGGACGACAACTTCATCCCGAACGCCGGCCTGCTGCTGCTTTTCTTCCGGCGTTAATTCTATTTTTTTCTCAGCAGATGTTTTCTTTTTTGTTGTTGTCTTACGTCCGGATGCGGCTTTTTTTGCTCTTCCGGTTGTTTTCTGCTGTTTTCCAGCCATCCAAAATTCCTCCTAAATCCAAATATTTAAAATTCCTGAATAGAGTACGAAAGCGAAATGTCCCCTGACATTTCGCAATTGCACCTTACATCTCTCAATAAATTATTTAATAATGAAAAAATGGAAAACCAAAGAAATCACACCAACAACAGCACAGTAATATGCAAAATAACTGAATTTCTTATTGCTCACCACATACATCATCACCCGGATACAGATATAGCCGACAACACCGGCTACGATCATACCGATCACATAATACAAAATATTATCGCCGCCAGACATTGCATCTCCCAAATGACGCAATTCCAGCAGGTTCGCCCCGAGAATCGCAGGTAAAGAAGCGATAAAGGAATATTTTACTGCGAAATTTCTGTCAAACCCAAGAGCCAGACACGCCGAAATTGTAGAACCGGAACGGGAAATTCCGGGAAGCACGGCAACTCCCTGAGCCACACCGATCAGCGCCGCATCTTTATAAGAAGATTTTTTTACTTTTTTCTTGCCGCCTGGCAGAGAACCTACAATGAGCAGTACAATAGCATTGACCACCAGACAGATTCCCGGGATCAACAGCGAATTCGATGCCGAATCCACCACGCTATTCAAAACAATTCCTATAATCCCCGTAGGAATGGTTGTCACAAGAATCAACAGAACAAATTTACGATAGGCATTGGTTATGATACGACGGTAACGGCCAGTACCATGCTGAAACCGATTCCCAAAAAATATTTTCAAATTTATAAGGGCATCTACCAACAAATGAATACCTTCTATAAACAATTTGCTGATATCTTTCCAAAAAACAATACATACAGCCACCAATGTTCCTAAATGAAGCATAACTTCAAAAAGCATCCCTGTATCTGTATTTACTTTAAATATGTACTGAAATATAGCTAAATGTCCCGAACTGCTCACCGGTAAAAATTCGGTAATCCCCTGAATCAGTCCCATTAAAATGGCTTCTAAAAGGCTCATAAATTTTTCCTCCGTCAATTTCACTCAATTATTTTTATCATACTACATATTAAAGCCTTTGTCAAAACGATAGTTATTTTTCATTATTTTGTGTGGGGAATTCAGGTCATTCCTCCCAAACTCCCCAATATCCCTATACTATTTTCCCGATTGGATCATGGATCTTAAATGATAAAGCGCCTGCGAAATGCCGCCGATTTCATCGATCAGTCCGGCCTCCACAGCTTCCCGGCCCACGAGAATCGTTCCCAGATCCTTTGTAAGTTCTGTATTATCCATCATCATATTTTCCAGTGTTTCCTGGTCTGTGCGGCTGTGCTCCGCAATAAATCCGGTAATCCGGTCCTGAACCCGCTTAAAATAGGCATAACTCTGAGGCGCTCCAATCACCATGCCTCCCATCCGTACCGGATGGATCAGCAATGTACCGGATTCTACAATAAAAGAATAGTCTGTTGAAACCGCCAGCGGCACGCCAATCGAATGGGAACCGCCAAGCACCAGCGATACCGTTGGTTTGCTTAAACTTGCGATCATCTCCGCAATGGCAAGACCTGCGTCCACATCGCCGCCCTGAGTATTCAAGAGTACCAGCAGCCCTTCCAGCTCATCATCATCTTCAAAAGCCGCCAGCCTCGGCAAAACATGATCATACCGGGTCGCCTTATTTTGATTCGGCGCCGCCTCATGTCCCTCAATCTCTCCAATGATTGACAACAGAAGAATTCTTTTCTTTTCAGTGTTATTATCCAACACAACCTGACCGTTTTCACGGAGTTTTTCATCCTTTTCCTGATCCATCACTTTTTCCGCCTTCCTATTTATACTTTTATAACATAGTATTTATCAAAAACAGTAAAAAATACTCGCTTATCATTCCTTCCATCTGCTGGTAAATCATGTTATGATACATATATACATTTTTTACAGGAGGTCACTTTGATGTTTCGACAAATTTATGAAAATCCGGATATATATACAGTCCCTGTTGTTCTTCCGAATAATCCGTTAAAAAACCTGAACTGCTATATCATCAAAACACCGGATGAAAATCTGGTCATCGACACCGGATTCAATCAACCCGAATGTCTGGAGGCCTTAAGCGAAGGTTTAAAAGAACTGGACATCGATATGGATCGGACAACACTTTTTCTGACACATCTTCACTCAGACCATATCGGTCTGACCAACCACATTGCCACAGATAAGACCCGGATTCTTATCAGCAGCGTGGACTATGATTATTTGAAAAATCAGCACGGCGCCGATTTCTGGACATGGATGGAAGAAAAGTTTTACAGAGAAGGCCTCTCAAAAGAATTAATTGAACGGGCACGTTTTGTTAATCCGGCCCGGGCTTATGCCCCGGAATACCTCTTTGAGGCAAAAACCGTATCGGATAACGACATTTTTTATATTAGGAACTACGCCTTCCGCTGTCTCTGGACACCGGGACATACACCGGGGCACACCTGCCTTTATATGGAAAATGAAAAAATTTTATTCTGCGGCGACCATGTCCTATTTGATATTACGCCAAATATTACCATGTGGCGCGGCGTTGAAGATTCCCTCGGAAACTATCTGGAAAGCCTGAAAAGAATTAAGGCGCTGGACATCCGGCTGGCCCTTCCGGCCCACCGAAAAAATGATATGGACGTCTATGAGCGCATCCGCCAGATTGAAGAACATCACGACCGACGCATTAATCAGACCCTTTCCATCATACGGGAAGAACCTGGTCTGAACGCCTGCCAGATTGGCGCCCGGATGACCTGGTCCATGCGGGGTAAAAACTGGGAAGAATTCCCGATTGAACAAAAATGGTTTGCCATCGGCGAAACAATCTCCCATTTGGACTATCTGCTGAAACGGGGACTGATCACCCGTCATGATGAGAAAGAAATTATCTATTATTCCTGATTTATATTCAAAATCCCTTCTAAGTATGTTATAATATTAACACACTTAGATCAGACAGGAGGGAAAGATATGAACATTAAAAAAGAAACTCTTTGGTACGTCCCGGTCTTTTGTTTTTTCGCAGGCATAATTTCCAGTCAGATATTAATCTGGGAAATGCGTTTTTTTGCCTCTGAAAATTTAGGTAATGGCGGCATTTATGTCTACACATCCCGGTTCCTTATGTTTTTTGGAATTAATTTTATTTTAGTTCTCATCGCCGGGTTTTTCATATTCCGGAAAATACCAAGAAAAGATATATTCTT
>CATZYB010000142.1 GCA_958426095.1 uncultured Lachnospiraceae bacterium | reverse complement strand
CCTGATTATCATACACAACACCTCCCACATGAGGTGCATTTTCAAAAGGCGCCAGCATATGACTGCTATAATCCACCAGGTACATTTGAAGTACATCCGGTGAATATTTACTGATAAAGGAATAAATCATGCTCTGTAAAAACGTACTCTTTCCACTGACCACAGAACCACAAACCGCATGATGCCCATTTTCAGAAAAACAGATAGACAAAGGCCTCTGGGCCTGATGTTCCGGGTCATCATAAAGCCCGATAACCGCCTCCAGGCTCCATCTTTCGGGCATCGGCTGCCACTGATGCTCTTTATATGCGGTCTGTAAAAATCCATCCAACTCGGACAGATAAATTTCTGTTTTAAGTACAGGCATCCACAACTGCATACATTGAGTATAGTGATTATTTTGAGCGACCTTGCCCAAATACTCAATCACAGCTTCTAATTGGGTTTTTTCTTTTACCTTTTTCCCGCCGGACGTCACCGCTTCATTCTTTTTCCGCTTACCGCCGATAAGCGCCGCCTTACCTGTCCTTGTCAAAAGCGTCACAGCTGACGATTGCTTTCCTGCGTCTGCTTCATAAATCGCACCGCTATAGCCCGACTGAAAAAGTTCATAAATCTCATCATTGCCGACTTGCAGATAACAGCGGCCGGCCTGGGTAATAAAAGCCGCGTCCGGTTTATGAAGCATGTCATTACTGTCCTGCCTGTCCTGCACACGGAGACACAGTCTGAATTTAGAATTACTCCATATATTATCATCCACCGTACCGCTCGGTTTTTGAGTGGCAAGTATCAAATGAACTCCCAAACTTCGTCCCACCTGAGCCACACTAATAAGTTCTCTCATAAAATCCGGTTCTTCCCGTTTTAATTCAGCAAACTCGTCGATAATAATGAACAAATGCGGAATCGGCACCTGGGCCTCATGATTTTTATAAAGCCGGGTATATAAATTAATATTATTCACGCCATATTCGGAAAACAGACGCTGTCGCCGCATATTCTCACTTTTAATAGATATCATTGCACGGCGTACCTGATTTCCCGATAAATTGGATATTTGACCGGTTAAATGCGGAAGATCCGAAAACAGATTCGCCATACCGCCGCCTTTAAAATCGATAATAAAAAAGCTCACATCCTCCGGACTGAAATTAATCGCCAATGATAATATGTATGTCTGGAGCGTTTCTGATTTTCCTGATCCTGTTGTTCCCGCAATCAGGCCATGGGGACCATGAAATTTTTCGTGAATATCCAGATAACAATCTGCATTTCCTGATTTTTTGCCCACAAGCGCTCTCATACTATTATAGTTTCTATTTTTACGCCACCGTTCCAGCACATTTAACTCATCCAGTGTATGAATACCATACATTTCAAAAAAATCCAGACTATTCGGAATTTCACTGTTGTTTTCTATTTCATTAACACGGATATTTGCCAGGGTCTGTCCGAAAGCCAGAAGGCTGTCCCGATCCACCCGGTCCAACACAAACGCCCTTTTTCCGTTATCCGTATCCATCAGGTTATAAATGCCTTTAAAATATCTGTCATTCTCAATAACGTCCTCGCAGACATTCGGAAGCTCTTCCACATGCTCTACCATCAAAAAAGCTGTCAAACCATATTCCGGTCTGGCATCATATATATATTTCGCCAGAAGTTCTCCTTCAAGGAGCGCCGGGTCTGAAATAAATATGACATAATGCGGTTTAACGATATTCTTTCTTTCTCTTCCGCCCGGCGATGCCGCATCTAAGGCCCGTGTACGAATTATATTTGTCAATTCAAAAAACACGTCGCTTGTTTCCAATTCATCTGCGGCCATATACCTTGTACTCTTATCCTCCGACCACACATGCGGAAACCACCGCATACACTCCCAGTCTTTCTGACGATTTCTGTCATGCTCGCGATATATAAACACAAGTTTGACATCAGTATAGCAATGAGCCGCCGTAATTCCCGCCACCAGCGTATGCATTAATTGAATAGCTCCGTGTTTGCCTTCACCGCCGACCAAACCAATCAGATTTTTCTCCATCAATGAAAGGCCCACCGGTACCTGATGCAGTGTCTGAAATTCTTCCTGAATCATTTTAGGTTTCTCAAGCAGAGAATCATTAATCAATGTAAACTTCTCCTTTGGAACCTGAATCGTAACCTGAAACGGCTGATCGCCAAGACCCAGACGTTGATACAAAAAATCTGAATGGTTATAATTTCTATTCCATAATTCACTGCTGTTCCGTGTGTAAGAGAGACATTGGGCGGCTGAAGGATAAATCTGATTCATAGCCGCCACATTATGTCTGTACTTTTCTCTCAGCGTTTCTGCGATATGGATTAAATAATTACTATAAGCATTAAATCGTTCTCTTTCTTCTTTTATATTTTCTTTTTTACTGTAATTTAAATTTAAAAATGCCCACAAGACGCCGATAATGGCTGATGTGACTGCTGTAACAAGGCCTGTATACATAAACGCCCCGGACGTACTTCCTGAAAGACGCGAACCAAAAATTGCGAATCCACAGCCAAGCATCATCGGAATGGCCATTGTAAATGCAGGCCCAATCGTCAAAAAAACCGGCTTCTGTTTAACAACCTTTGGATTTGGCGGCGACTCAATTTCCACTTCTTCCTTGTAAAGTGTTGCCAGATTTCTCGGAGAACGATTAAAATACGCTTGTTCTTTTTGTTTTTTCCGGCTTTCTTCCTCTGGATGGACTGTTTCTATTTCCATAGGCTTTAGAATGTCCTCTTTGACATTCAATTCCCCATAATGTGTCCCGACAACGATCATTTCCCCAAGAAAAAGCAAATGCAGACCAAAAATATCCACATGGTCGCCAAAAACCAGTTTTTTCTTTCCCCGTATCCGGCAATTCCCACAAAACACCCCATTATGACTTATATCTTCCAGATACCAGCCATCGGAATGGTGAATAAGATTCGCATGAAAGCCTGAAACCAATTCCATAAACCGATATTGAATCAGATTCCCGCTATTTTTCCCAATGGATATTTCCTTCATCATACTTATATCGTACTTTTCCATTACACGGAATGTGATTGCGCTGTCTACGACAATAATCTGTAATTGCTCGCCATTTTCAGTTTTTATCCCTACAATATCTTCATGATGCAGTAAACATCTTTCTCGGTTCTCCTGATTAACCCATACACGATAATTTTCGTTATTGACAAGCTCCCATCCTATAGATGAGTTTTCCAACTTTATGTCAACATCTTCAACGAGCCCATACATTTCATGGGGCAGCGCAATCATATAATCCGCGTCATGAATATTCGGCAACAGAAATTCTTTACACACCTGCTTGTTATAAACCATTAAAATCATATCCTGCTGTCCTCCTTTAAATATATGTCATATCAAACGAAAATATCGTCACGGTTATTTTTATACTTCCGATTAAAATCTTATCTCCGGATAACAGCGGCTCCGCCCCAATAACTCTTTTTTTCCGGAAGCCGCGTTTTATCCAAGTTCCATTTGTTGAATTCAAATCCTGAATGATAAGCTGACCATTATACATGAAAATTCGGCAATGCCGCCCGGATACATTATTTTCTCGAATGCAGATTTCATTTTCCTCCGCAATTCTTCCAATCCGAATTCCTGCATCCGGGTCAAAAACAAAGCCCTGCTTTTCCCAATCTTTCCATTTCAGGTAAACCATGATTTTCCATCCGGCCATATTAGTAACCATCTGGTTTCTGATGGCGTTATTCAGACAGGATTCTTTAATCATCATATTGGCTGCATCATAATATTTCTGAATTTCCGCCCTTCGGCTGCTCCTATAAATATATAATGCAACACACCCTGCAATCAACGTCATGATTAAAACCAATCCTATCCACATATGTAACAACCATCCTATCCTATTTATTTCCTGATCTAAACTCATCCCGTTCCGGTGCAGAATTTATAACCTTAAGTTCACCATGGTCGATGATACATACATTCCATACATCTTGTACGCCGGAAGATTCACTGAGTACGATTGTTTCTACTGGTTTCCCTGGGAGATAAACTTTTACAGTTGCACCGTACTGGCTCATCGTTCTGGTTCGCATAAAATCTGCTACTCTAAACTCGTAGACACCATTTAAGTCATAAATCGTCGTCGTTTCCGGTCCATATCCATTTGTGTCATCCAAATCCAGTTCAGCAATGTCTTTTCCATCGACGGTAGCTTTTTTGTGGGTAAAGTTAATATATATCTCCTCACCCTTATCCGTTGTTCCATTCAGGTAAGAGTCCAAATCCTTTGGTTCTGCATTCCACTCAAGAACAATCCTTGCATTTCCTGTCGCTAATTCCGGAGAAATAGTAAATTGTTCACCATTATAAGAATGTCCTTCCTCAACCTCGAAAACAAAGCTTTCCTCAACATATCCATCCGCTGTAATCACTAATGTATATGTATCTGCCTCTAATTCTACAAAAAATGTACCATCAGATTTTGTCGTAACAGTCTTGTGATCTCCGTGAGCTTTTGGAACAAACTCAATTTCAGCATCAGCTACGCCGTCGCCTTGAACTGCATCCAAAACAATTCCAGAAAGCTGGCCGTCTCTGTTGACAACCTTGTTTGCGTTCAGAAGTTCAATCTCATTCCATCCATCGGCAGATGTAACATTGCCTTCCGTATCTGTTCCAAGTTTAACTAAAATATCGTCCATTGTCTTTTGTACATAAACCTGTCCATCCATTGTTTTTGGAGTTACCCGCTCGCCCATCAGCATTTGAAGGCGACTTAGACTGACAGCCCCCTCAAAATGACGGAACAAAACGCTTATATCCCCAAGAACTACTTTCTCCGGCATTCCTGTCGAATATGGGGTATTTCGAGTCACATCAACAATCTGGTCGTTCGTATCCGTATTCCGGTAATAGAAAACTGCATTCAATCCGCTATGACGTACCTCCAAAAAACCATCGCCGTCCATCTCGGCGCTGACTACAGAACCGTAATCTGTCCGAAAATCGTCGAATGTATAAAATCCTAACTTTTGAATAAAGGAAGAATCCCAACTAATATTCGAAGACGCATCTTTTATATCTACCGTTAACTCCTCTTTTTTTTCATCTTTTCCGGCAATTTCCACAGTTTGCGAACCCCCTAATATTTCATTCAGCTTCGTTTGCAGCTGTATGGAGTTCGTTATCCGAATACCGTCACGTAATACTAATTGGGCTGACTCTAAATCTTCGGCAGTTATATAGACTTCGGCCAATTTCAAATAAAGTGATTCTTCTTCCGGCTTTATTGAAATTGCTTTTCTCAATGCGACAATGGCATCCTCATAGTTATGTTCAGCAATACATTTATCAGCACTCTGGACAGCCTCTTGGTAGCTTTTCTCTTGCATATTTTCACTGACATATACATAGGCCACAAAACCGATAATAACAACAAGCAACAGCCCCAAAAGCCCTACAATGAGCTTGGTTCTTTTTTGATTTTCCATTTTCTGTCTTCCTCCCCTCAGTCATAAAGCTGGTACACACCTTCTCTGATACGCTTCTTTTTTATCTGAAGCACCTTTTCCAGCATGACAAACCCAATCGTTGAAACAGCCATAAGAATTACGCCAACGACAATAAATCCTGTTCCGGTCATATTTATCCCTCCAATGCTTCTACTTCTCTCATCAATTCTATGAGTGTCTCCATATCGGAATCTACCGCACCTGACATCGCATAGGAACGTTTACAATTACCAAACCGGAACTCCAAATCTTCCACGACTGTCGAATAATCGCCTTTCTTTTCAGCGATTCCCAGATAGTTATAACACATCCACATATCGATAATATAATTGTCCGGATATTCCAAAGACATTGCTTTAAGAACATCGTTGCTTCCTTGATAATCTTCCAGCGCCCGCCGGACTAATGCCAAATTCATCTGATCTTCGTAGGTTGGCTCGTTCATCTGATTCAATGACTCATAACATTCGAGCGCCTTCTTTAGATATGCCGTCTGGTTTTCCTGTTTTTTGCTGGCTGATGCCGCTTTTACAGACACCTGACCCATCTGCCGGAGAATATCCCTTGCGTCGGATAATTTTAAAGCTTTCTCGAGCGCCTTTACCGCCTCGGCATATTCGCCAATTTCTTCATAAATCTCTGCCATCAACAAATAACCGCTGACATAATCCGAAGTGTTTCTGCCGTCCGCTGTTTCAGAAAGCATAACTCTCAATTTATCCAGAGACGAATCTCCATCCCCATTCATCCAATCAATCTCTGCCTGGATTAATTGCTGTTCAGCCTGGGAAAGATTCTGCAATTCCTCCGCCGAAGCCATAACCTGACGCGCCTGTTCTATCTGATTGGAACGTACCAAAGCAACGACATAATCTTTGCAGTAACCGCCTTCCCGGGGAATCAGACGGAATGCCTCCCCATAATACATGGCCGCATCCGCATATTTTCCCTGACGAAAATAACTCTCTCCAAGAATATGAAGAATTTCCGCTTCTCTATCTGAATGTTTCTTTAAATACCCTTTA
>CATZYB010000141.1 GCA_958426095.1 uncultured Lachnospiraceae bacterium | reverse complement strand
CTTCCTTCATAAGCCCCATATCCAGCCGGTCAAAACAGTACCACGTATACCGCCGGTCAAAAACCGACGGCACATCCCCCGTGGCCACCCGGTAGACATATCGCTTCGATTTAGCGTTCAGCCGGCTGTGAAACCGCTCCGGCACATCCGAAACGTAAAGGACCCCAATGTCCTGAGGCAGATACCGGTTCAGATAATATTTCATTTCCCAACACTTCATATCACTGTCCGTATGAAAATTTGCCACCTGACCACGGGCATGAACTCCTGCGTCTGTCCGTCCCGAACCAATCAGCTCCACAGCTTCCCCTGTCATTTTTGAAAGCACTTCTTCAATCTTTCCCTGAATCGTTGTCCCGCCGCTTTTCTTTCCGAGCCGCTGCCATCCGTCATAGCGGCCGCCGTCATATTCCATAAGTAATTTAATATTTCTTTTCATAGTATTTCCATTTCCCTGTATTTTTAAAAAGCAGGGTATGTCCATGATTATGTGCATACCTGCTTAAAATTATTCCTTCGGATTACTTATCAGACAAAATCCAGTTTTCTTTGCAATCACTCACCATAGAAACCATTGTCCCTGTTTTTCTACCGTTGTATCACCATTGCCCATCACAAAAAACTTTGCCGAACCTGCTTCTGTCAGCTTTCTATCACTAGCATGAACATGCATTGCCTCTATTACACAACTTGCTGTGTAATATAAATAGTATCCACAAACCTTGAATTCATAATATTTAGGCATCTACATCCTCCATAAATTCTTTATTTTCATGATAATAATCCAAAACTATCTGAGTTTCAATATCGTCCATATTCGTCTCCACTACTCTATCTTTATAAATAACTGCTGCATGATTCAAACAATTGAGATTAAGAATCCGTACATACTCCCCTTCCTTTGTGAAAGCATATCCATTTATAATCATATCTGCCTTGTCTGCAATATCCTTTACATTAAGCTGCATCATCTATTTTAACCTCCTTGATTGGTTGCAGGAAATCATCTACATCATAATAAAGCATTTCCAATATTGGAATTAAATCTATATATTCTTCTACCTCTGGAAGTTCCTTATATTTTGCCATAACAACAAGATACCCTTTATCCCACTCAATAATTTTAGTATACTTTTCGAGTTTATCGGATGTGACAAAACGGATTCTTTCACCATTAAACTCGAATATCGTGTATTTTCCATCATTTGTAAGAATTGCATAATCTTTCATTTAATCACTCCATTCATTATAGGATATTTACAGGAATCTATAAATCGACAATGTCTGAAATCTTCCTTTTTAACAGCATATCATGAAAACATGTTTTTTTCAATTCATGGGTATGGTTATCTGAATGATAAAATAACCGCTGTGTAATGAAAGTATTTTCACTCTACAGCGGTTATTTGAAGCTAGGATTGATATTTAAAACATTTGACCCAATGAGGCGCACTGCCCTCCGGATTGAGGTTGATCCGCTCCGGCCGTTTTTCCCGGCAGCCGTCGCTGCGGCTCATACACCGATGATAAAACGGGCACCCCTCGGCTGTCGCATCCTGGCGGTTCTGCTCCACATCAGTAATTTTCTGCAGCTTTCGTTCATCCGTCAGAATGGAGTGGAATAAAAGCTGTGTATAAGGGTGCTTTGGATCTTCATAAATCTCCTCGACCTCCGCTTCCTCCACGATCTCTCCGAGATACATGACGATTACCCGGTTGCAGAAGTGACGGACAATATTCAAATCATGGGAAATGAATAAGTAGGTCAGCTGGTGGGTCCGGTGTAAATCCAGAAGGAGGTTTAAAACCTGGGATTGGACGGTCACATCCAGCGCCGATACGGGTTCGTCCGCCACAATAAATTTCGAATTTAAAATGAGGGTGCCGCCGATACTGATCCTCTGCCGCTGTCCGCCGGACAATTCATTCGGATAACGATCCGCATAGGACGGATCCAGACCGACCTGGGTCAGCATCTGGTCCACCAGTTCCTTCCGTTTTGCCTTATCCTTCATACCGTGGACCTTTAAGGGCTCTTCCAGAATCCAACCGATTTTTTTCATTGGATTTAAGGAACTATAAGGATCCTGAAATACGAGCTGAGGATGATCTTCCCGGATATCCAGCGTTCCCGTATAATTTTTATTTAAACCGACAATACACTTGGCCAGGGTGGATTTTCCGCAGCCGCTCTCTCCGACCAGCCCGAGAATTTCTCCCCGGCGGATATGAAAATCCACATTTTGAAGGACATGCTTATTTTCTTTTTTGCCAAACATGCCCCGTTCCTTTACGGCGTAATAAACGTTCAAATTCTTTGCCTGAACAACCAGGTCGTCTTTTCGGATATCCTCCATATTTCTCGGAATGGCCGCGATCAGATGCTTTGTATAATCATGCTTCGGATGATATAAAACATCCTCCGTATAACCTCTCTCCACAATCTTTCCCTGATACATGACAATGACCTTCTGACAGATTTCTTTGACCACGTTCAGATCATGGGAAATAAACAAAATCGATGTGTTGGCTTCCATATGGATCTTTCGGAGCAGCTGGAGAATCTGGGCCTGAACGGTCACATCCAGCGCCGTCGTCGGCTCGTCGGCGATCAAAAGCTTCGGCCAGCAGATCATAGCCATGGCGATCATAACCCTCTGACGCATTCCTCCGGAAAGCTGGTGCGGATATTTGCCGCATAATTCCTCCGGCTTTGGCAGTCCCACATTTGCCAGAATTTCCACCACCCGGTTATGAATTTCTTCATCCGGCATCGACGTGTGGATCTTCAGGCTTTCCGCCACCTGCCAGCCGATTTTTTTCACCGGATTTAAGGATGTCATCGGCTCCTGGAATACCATGGACATGTCGTTTCCCTGAATCTTTGACAGCTCTTCATCAGAGATCTTTAATAAATCTTTTCCGTTGAAAAGAATCTCACCGGAGGAAATATGAGCGTCCCGGTTTTTCAGTCCCATAATGGTCTGGACCGTCATACTCTTTCCTGAGCCGGATTCGCCGACAATGCCGACAATCTCCCCGTAACCAATATCAAAGCTCACGTCGTCAACCACCGTACGCATTCCCGTTTCGTCAGGAAACCCAATGGTTAAATTTTTTACTTCTAAAAGTTTTTCACCCATCGTTTTCTCCTATCTTGCCTGATATACACGCAGACCCTCGCTGATCATACTGAACCCTAAAATCATAAGGATGATCGTCAGTCCCGGAAAGATGGCGTACCATGGCGCAATCTGCAAATAGGACTGGGCTTCGGAAAGCATCAGGCCAAGACTCGGCTCCGGCGGCTGTACCCCCAGACCGAGATAGCTCATACTGGCCTCAGCCAGCACCGCATTATTAAATCCAACCGTCGCCGAGGTCAGCATACTGACCAGGGCATTTGGCAGTATATGCACAAAAATGATCCGGAATTTCCCCGCCCCCATCACCTGGGCGCTCTTTACAAATTCCAGCTCTTTATATCGAATGATCTCACTTCGGACGATACGGGCAAAACTCGGAATAAACAAAATGCCGAGAGCCAGAATAATATTATTCCGTCCCGGTCCGAGAAGACTGATAAAAATCAATGCCAGTAAAATACTCGGGAAAGCGCTTAATGCATCGTTTAAACGCATAATAATCTCATCCAGCCAGCCTCCGAAAAATCCGGTAACGGCTCCGATCAGCGTCCCGAAAACCACGCCGATGCCTACCGTACAGACAGCGACAAAGCAGGTCGTTCCCATACCGTTCATAATACGGCTCAAAATATCCCGTCCGAAATTATCATTGCCAAAGGGATGGGCCAGCGACGGCCCGGCATTTTTTAACGCCCCGTTCATATCCGTCGGCCCATAGGGTGTCCAGAAAGCGCCAACCACTGCCATCAAAACAACAAGGGCTGTCAAAATCAATCCAATGGTTAAATTGTAGTTCCATTTCCTTCGCTTCATCTTATGCTCCTATTCTGTCCGCACCCTCGGATCTACAAACTGATAGAGAATATCAACAATAAAATTAATAACGATCACAATCACTGTAATATAAAGCACGACCGCCTGAATGATCGGATAATCCCTGTTGGCGATGGCCGTTACAAGAAGTCTGCCCATTCCGGTCACGCTGAATACCTGCTCTACCACGATACTGCCGGCCAGAATTTCAGCGGCTACCATGGCAATAAAAGTAATGACCGGAATCAACGCATTCTGAAAAACATGTATATATAATACTTTTTTCGTACGATTGCCCTTACTGTAGGCCGTACGAACATAGTCTTTTTTCACTTCGCTAAGTACGGAATTTCTTAAAAATTTTACAACCATGGCAATCTTCGGGATCGCAATGGCAATGGCCGGAAAAAACAAATACTGAATACATGCGCCCAGATTTTCTTCGGGCATCACAAATTTCCCCGGCTGAAAAATTTTAAGAGTCAATCCAAAAAAGTAGGTTAAAACCATTCCCAGGAAAAAAGCCGGTATGGCCATCGTCACCTGGGTAAACAAATTAATAAACGTATCAATCCATGTTCCTTCCTTCCGGGCGGATACAATACCCAGAGGAATAGAAACAACTAAAATAATCACAAAGGACATCACCGCCAGCAGAACCGTCACCTGAAGCCGCTGGTTGACCAGATCACTGACCTGGACGCCGGAATATTGATAAGACTCTCCAAAATCACCGCGGACAGCCCCGGAAAGCCAGTCGACATACCGCTCCGGAAGCGGTTTGTTCAGCCCCATCTCCTCTCTGAGAGCCTCGGCCCGTTCTGACGTCCCATAAATCGAGAGCTTTGCTGATACCGGATCCCCCGGAATGACAGAAAAGGCCACGAAAGTAACCACAGATACAAGTAACAAAGTTATAATGAGAGTTGTTATTTTTTTAAGCATGTATTTCATGGTTATTTCGTGCCCCTTCTATCAATTTAAAACGGATAATTTGCATCCGCTGTTCTGTATTTATTCTACAAAATATACCCCGGACATATCCTGAGCTGCACACGGATAGAATACATATCCGTCCAGTTTATCATTGACTGCCACCAGGTTTGCAGCATCCTGAATATAAACAGATGCGGCGTCCTCAGCCAGAATCATCTGGCATTTCTTATAAAGTTCAACCTTTTCGTCATCATCAACGGTCGCCAATGCAGCCGCATAGGTTTCATCAAACTCAGCGTTATTATAGTTTGTAAAGTTCTTTGCCGCATCGCTTGGATTCTTTTCAAGCCAGCTGCTTGGAGATAAGGTTCCGTCAACGGCGACAACCGTTGCCTGGAAATCACGGCCTGTATAGGCTTCCTCAACCCACAAAGAGAATTCATCCAGCTGGATCGTTGCGTTGATACCAACCTCTTTCAGATTCTCAACGATGATCTCAGCAGTGCTTTCGTGTGGTTTATAGTTATCCGGAACACGGATGACTAAATCAAATCCATCCGGATAGCCTGCTTCAGCCAGAAGCTCTTTTGCTTTCTCAACATCTCTTGTGTAGACATTCTCTGTCTCTTCGTTATAATATTTGGAGAAAGCAGGAATCATATTCGTTCCGATGATATGGCTCTTTCCGCCAAACAGGAATTCATTGATCTGATCCTTATCAATGGCATAGTTCATAGCCTGACGCACACGAACATCCTGGAAAGGTTCATAAGCATTGTTCAGGAATAAAGCCTGAACATAATTCACATTACCCTGAAGAATGTTAAATCCGCTGGTCAGAGCAGCCACCTGGTCATCGGTCAGATACTGCCATACATCCAGTGTACCGGCCTGAAGCTCTGTAACTGCCGTATCTGTGTCTGTAACGATCTTAAATGTTACTTTATCAAGATATGGCAGCTCCGGATTCCAGTAACCATCGTAAGCTTCAACAACAAAACTCTGTCCCGGTGTGAAAGAAACGAATTTAAAAGGACCGGTTCCGATCGGCTGAGTCTCAAAGTTTGCTTCATTACTCTGCGGAAGAATAGCCAGTGTCAGGTTTGCAAGAAATTCTGAATTGCCTTCCGTTAAATTAACCTTTACTGTCTTCTCATCAACGATCTCCACACTGTCCATAATGGAAAATGCGGAGCCTTCACCCTGAATCTCCGCATAACGTTCAATCGAATATTTAACATCTTCCGCGGTGACTGCCGAGCCATCGTGGAATGTGATTCCATCTCTCAATGTGAAAGTATAAACTTTCGCATCATCTGAAACCTCATACTCGCTTGCAACTGCAGGCACAAGGTCTCCGCTCTTATCCGGCTTTACAAGGCCTTCAAAGACATTAAATAAAACTTCCTTAGTTCCTGCATACACCATTTTGTGCGGGTCAAGACTATCCAGATCCTGTGCAATACCTACGGTAACTTCGCCGCCTTTAACGGCAGTACCCTCGGCTGTGCTTTCAGCTTCTGTGGTCGTTGTTTCCGAAGAGTTCTTACTCTCTGCAGAAGACTCGTCTCCCTTGCCGCCTCCGCAAGCGCAGAGTGCAGCAGTTACTACAAGTGTCATTACGCTTAAAAGAATCTTGTTCGTTCTTTTTTTCATAATTTTCTCCCTCTCAATAAGTAATTCCTCTCATTT
>CATZYB010000140.1 GCA_958426095.1 uncultured Lachnospiraceae bacterium | reverse complement strand
CCAGATGGGTGAAGAAGTCCGTGTGCTTTATGTGGCGATGACCCGGGCCAGGGAGAAATTAATTCTCGTTGGAACTGTGGAAGATATGGCTCAGACGGAAGAAAAATGGGCATTGGCCGGGCAGCTGCCGATGCCTCTGACTTACAGCCGGATGCTTCGGGCTAAAAGTTATCTGGACTGGCTGGGTCCCCTTTTGTGGTCGGACGGACAGCAGGGGGCGAGGCATGGATTTGAATTTCGTCTCATAAATCCGGCCCATATGGCTGCGGAAGATATCCGGGAAGAGATACAGTTGGACAGCGAAAAGGCGTTTTTACAGGGATGTATGGAAGTAAAAGAAGAATGCCGGATGATTTACGACCGTATTGATACAAAGCTTCACTGGAAGTATCCGAGACAGGTGATGACACAGCTTCAGGGTAAAATGACGGTGAGTGAGCTGAAGAAAATGGCCGGTGAGGAGATGAAGGGCACTGTTCTTTACCCGGAAACCCCGGAAAAACTTTTGCCGGATCTGGAAAATCCTCTTTATGTGGCACAACAAAAAGGAACGGCAACCCATAAAATATTTGAGCTGCTGCCTTTGAATGAGATTTCTACTGAGGCCGATGTAGTTTCGTTTATCCACCGATGCGTGGAAAAAGAACAGATTCCGTCTTTTTGGGAAGATCTCATTCCTGTGGAAAACGTTTTTGATTTCTGTCAGTCAGAACTGGGACAGCGTATGCGCCGGGCCGAAAGTTCCGGAAAGCTTTACAGAGAGCGGCCTTTTGTTATGGGTATTCCGGTGACAAACGTGTATCCTGAACTGGCGGACATTGGAAGAGAACGGATTCTTATTCAGGGTGTTATCGATGTCTATTTTGAGGAAGATGACGGAGTTGTTCTTCTGGATTATAAGACGGACCGGATCCCAAGGGGAGAGGCCGGGGATGAGCTGCTGAGAAAACGGTATAAGACCCAGCTTGATTATTATCAGATGGCTATCGAACAGATTTTAGGAAAAAAAGTAAAAGACAGAATTTTATATTCTGTTATAATGAATAGAGAAATTCACTGCTGATGAATAGACCTGCTTTTCCATGGTCATAATCAAGATAACGGAAAGGCAGGTGTAAGATATGAAGCAGGAGAAAGAGTCTCGCTGGCGGGAAGTGATGAAACAGTTCAATGAACCGGACAAATGGGAAAAGAAAACGCCGGAAGAGCAGGCAAAGGAATGTCTTAAATTTGAAATCACAGAAGAACTGGGCCTGCTTGATAAAGTAGAAAAGCTGGGCTGGAAGGGCCTGACAGCGAGGGAGACCGGACGTATCGGCGGTCTTATGAATGCTAAAAAGAGAAATGGGGAATAGTGCATGGAGGCTTATTCAGAATTTGCCCGGGTGTATGATCTGTTTATGGATAATATACCTTATGAAGAATGGTGTGATTATCTGGCGATGCTTTTAAAACAGCATGGCGTGGCGGATGGTCTTGTTCTGGAGCTGGGCTGCGGCACAGGCAATATGACTGAGGCGTTAAAGCGCCGGGGATATGATATGATCGGAATTGATAATTCCGAAGAAATGCTGGCGGAAGCCATCGAGAAGAATTTGGAGAGCTATGCGGATCCGGCTTGCGAGCTGAAGCCGATCCTCTATCTGTGTCAGGATATGCGGGAGTTTGAATTGTACGGAACGGTCCGGGCCATCGTCAGTGTCTGTGACAGTATGAATTATATTCTGGAGCCGGAGGAACTGCTTCAGGTGTTCCGGCTGGTCAATAATTATCTGGATCCGGAGGGTGTTTTCATATTTGACTTGAATGCCCGCTACAAATATGAGAAAATACTCGGCGAGCAGACCATCGGTGAGACGAGAGAAGACCACTGCTTTATATGGGATAATTATTATGACGAAGGAACCCGGATCAATGAATATGTCCTGAATCTTTTTATTCAGGGGGACGACGGCCGCTATGATCGTTATGAAGAAGTTCATTATCAGAGGGCCTATGAACTGGAGGAAATCCGCAGATTGATCGAAGCTTCCGGTCTTCGGTGGGAAGGGGCTTATGATGCCTTTACGATGGAACCGGTCCGGGAAGATTCGGAGCGGATTTATATTATCGCCAGGGAACAGGGAAAAGTAGAACAATAGAGGAGATGTGAGAAATATGTCATGTGACAGACCAGAACAGAAAAAGGGAGAAGACTATATTATCCGGGCGACCGGAGCAGACCATCAGGTACGCATTTTTGCGGCGACGACCCGGGAAATGGTCGAGTATGCCCGTCAGATCCATCATACAAGTCCGGTGGCTACGGCAGCCCTGGGGCGCCTTTTAACGGCCGGAGCCATGATGGGAAGTATGCAGAAAGGCGAAGAGGATCTTATCACGCTTCAGATTAAATGCAGCGGACCGATCAAAGGACTGACAGTGACAGCCGATGGGAAAGCACGGGTCAAAGGCTATGTGGAAAATCCGATGGTCATGCTTCCTCCGAGCAAAGCAGGTAAATTAGATGTGGGCGGCGCTTTGGACATGGGAGTCTTGAGCGTTATCAAAGATATGGGGTTAAAAGAACCTTATGTGGGACAGACCCATCTGGTATCGGGAGAGATCGCCGAAGATCTGACCTATTATTTTGCAACCTCTGAACAGATTAATTCCAGTGTGGCTCTTGGCGTACTGATGGAAAAGGACAATACAGTAAAGCGGGCCGGAGGATTTATTTTGCAGCTTATGCCTTTTGCAGAAGAGACGGTGATCGAAAAACTTGAGAAAAATATCGGGGCACTGCCGTCGGTGACGACCATGCTTGAAGAAGGAAATACCCCGGAGGATATTATCCGGAGGGTACTGGATGGTATGGATGTGGAAATTATGGATAAGATACCGACCAGTTTCGAGTGCAATTGTTCCAAAGAACGGGTGGAACGGGCTATTATCAGCATTGGCCAGGAGGAAATACAGTCAATGATCGATGACGGAAAGCCGATTGAAGTGAACTGTCATTTCTGTAACAGTCACTACATATTTACGCTGGATGATTTAAAAACAATTCTAAAAAAAATATGAACTTTCGAAAATAAGTGTGTGACGTATTGCATTTTTCAGATAGCGTGATAGAATAAATATAATTTTAGCACTCGGACAAATTGAGTGCTAACAGATTTAAAGGAGGATGCGATATGAGTGAAAATGATGGACCGGAAATCAAGAAAACAGGACCGCCGCCTCAGGGAAACAGACAGCCCGGCGGAAGCGGACAGAGCGATAGGACGCCAACGGGTCAGAGCGGCCCTTCCATTGATAAATTGATGATGATTTTTTTGCTTGGTCTGGTGATGACGATGCTGTTCAACAGTTGTATGAACAATTTTGTCAAAGATACGGCGACAAAGCAGATCAGTTATAGTGAATTTATGGAGATGGCAAAGGAAGGCAAGGTTAAAGCTATCAGTATTGAAGAGGCTGGAAGTCAGATATATATTTATCCGAGTGATAAGGATACGGAACGCGGACTGATACAGGCCTACTAAACGCGCATCGTGTCGTCAGATACTTCATTAGCAGAAAAGATGGAAGCGTATGGGGTGGATGTGAATTCAGAAATTCCGACCCAGACTTCCTCGATCATGAGTACCTTATTATCCTGGGTCATCCCGCTGCTGCTGGCTTTCTGGTTTCTGTCAGCGCTGTCCCGCAAGGCGGCAAAGAGTATGGGTTCCATGGGTGGCATGGGCGGTATCGGCGGCATAGGAAAAAGCCGTGCCAAAGAATATGTGGCTGAGGGACCGAAGGTGACATTTAAAGATGTGGCCGGACAGGATGAGGCTAAGGAATCTCTGATGGAGATCGTAGATTATTTAAATAATCCGGAAAAATACCGGGAGATCGGAGCGAAGCTTCCGAAAGGCGCACTGCTTGTCGGACCTCCGGGAACAGGTAAGACCCTGCTTGCGAAGGCCGTGGCCGGAGAGGCCGGAGTACCGTTCTTTTCGCTGGCCGGTTCGGATTTTGTAGAAATGTTTGTCGGCATGGGCGCTTCCCGTGTCCGGGATCTGTTTAAGCAGGCGGAAGCCAAATCACCATGTATTATTTTCATTGATGAGATTGATGCCATCGGTAAGAGCCGTGATAATCAGCTTGGCAGTAATGATGAAAGAGAACAGACCCTGAATCAGCTGTTGACAGAGATGGATGGTTTTGACGACAGTAAAGCGGTCGTTGTTCTCGCGGCGACGAACCGTCCGGAAGTCCTCGATAAGGCGCTCCGCCGTCCGGGACGTTTTGACCGGACGATCAGCGTTACCCAGCCGGATAAACAGGGACGTATCGATATTTTGAAAGTCCATTGCCGGAAAGTCAAACTGGATGAAAGTGTAAATCTGGATGCCATTGCTCTGGCTACGTCGGGAGCTTCCGGCGCAGATCTGGCCAATATCGTCAATGAGGCCGCGCTGAGAGCCGTTCGAATGAACCGAAAACTGATCAATCAGGAAGATTTGTTTGAATCTGTTGAAGTGATCATTGCCGGGCAGCAGAGAAAGAATCATATTATGAGCCGTGAGGAACGGGAGATTGTGGCTTTCCATGAAATTGGTCATGCCCTGGTGGCAGCAAAACAGAAAGATACCCAGCCGATTCAGAAAATAACGATCATTCCCAGAACATCGGGAGCGTTGGGATATACGATGCAGATGCCGACAGAAGAACGTTTTCTTATGAAAAAACAGGAAATGTTGGATGAGTTGGTAACTTATCTTGGCGGACGGGCTGCAGAAGAGGTTGAATTCGGCAGTATTACTACCGGAGCGTCCAATGATATTGAAAAAGCGACCGATCTGGCGCGAAAGATGGTAACGATGTACGGCATGTCGTCAGAATTTGGCATGATGGGCCTGGAGATTCCGGGCAGCCAGTATATGGATGGCCGTCCGGTAAAGACCTGCGCGGATGAGACGATGGTCAAGGCTGACGAGATTGTCCGGAAGCTTCTGGAGGAGGCTTATCAAAAAGCAGTGGACATTCTCACGGAGAACAAAGCCATTCTGGAAAAATCGGCAAATTACCTGCTTGAAAAAGAGACGATTACCGGACAGGAATTTATGGATTTTATTCACGGAGTTGAAGTGTTACCTGACGCCCCTTCGATTGAATAAGGCCTTCATCCCGCATTTTCTTCATTTCCCGAAGCATGGCGCTTCGGTCAATGAACAGATAATCGGCCATGGAATTCAGGGTAAATGGCAGGGTGAAACTGTTTGAATGATGCTCGTAGGCCAGATGACGGAAATAAGTTAAAAGTTTGCCCCGAATGGAACGCTGGCTCAGAATATCCAGACGGGTATGAAGCTGCCGGGTCTTTACGGAGAAAATCTGGAGTACATTATTGACCAGTATACTGTGGTGGGTACAGGCACGGGCACAGCGTTTGATGAGACACGCATAGTCGAAATAGAGAACCCGACAATTCGTGCAGGACACGATTTCTATAGGCGTTTTGTTAAAAGGCTGGAGCAGGAGATGACCGAAGATGTCCTGTTCGGATAAATGTTCTATAATGCTTCGATAGCCGTCATAATCATACTTGATCAAATCGGCCTCACCGGAGAGAAGAACACCGATTTGATCTGTATCTTCGGAAAATGATAAAAGCTGTTTATGCGCTGGAAAGGTTTTGATCTGGGATTTAAAACAACCCATCATGCTTTCCAGCTCGTCATCAGAAATGTTGTCAAAAACATGAATGTTTTCCATGGAATACCTCCGAATTTTTTATGTATATTATAACATAAATGATAAAAAGTTGCAAATGCAACTGACTTTTTTGAAAAATTAAGTATAATTAAATCATGAAATAAAAAAAGATATCTGGGAGGAATAAGATATGAAGTTTTATGTTTGTGAACATTGTGGAAATATTATTACATATGCAAAAAATGCAGGAGTGCCGGTAATGTGCTGTGGACAGAAAATGGTTGAACTGGTTCCTGGAACAACAGACGCCGCTGTTGAAAAACATGTGCCTGTAATCAAACAGGAAGGACAGAAAGTTACGGTTGAAGTTGGCAGCGTTACTCATCCAATGATGGCTGAACACTATATTGAATGGATCGTTCTTGAAACAGAAAAAGGCTATCAGAAAGTGGATTTAAAACCGGAAGAAGCTCCAAGTGCAGAATTTGCATTGGTTGAAGGCGATAAAGTAGTTGCTGCTTATGCATACTGCAATCTTCATGGGCTTTGGAAAGCCTGATTTTGGATACATTAATACTTGCAAGACAAATAAGGAGGCAGATTATGAAATCTTATGAATGCGAACCATGCGGCTATGTTTATGACCCGGCTGTAGGCGATCCGGACAACGGTGTCGCACCTGGAACAGCTTTTGAAGATTTACCGGAAGATTGGGTATGTCCGATCTGCGGCGCCGGTAAAGACGAATTTAAAGTTGCAGAATAAAATATTTGATAAAAATAAGGGGACCGGCTTTCGGAAGTTTCGAAAGCCGGTCTTGTGTTAATTCTATATTTTATTTTGAATCAAATTTTTCATCACAGTAAATGCAGCGATAGGTTCGTGTCTCTGTATCGGTTAA
>CATZYB010000139.1 GCA_958426095.1 uncultured Lachnospiraceae bacterium | reverse complement strand
AGTATGATCATACGTCTTTTTTTATGGGTAAACATTTTGAGAAGCGAGGGAATTATCAACAATTTTCTGATTTCTGCCGGACTGATAAAAGAACCGCTTAAACTGGTCTATAACCAGACCGGGGCAATGATCGGACTTATTTATATGCTTCTTCCCTTTATGATCCTTCCGCTGTACAGTTCCATTGAAAAACTGGATAAGTCATTGCTTGAAGCGGCCAATGACCTTGGAGCAAAGCCGATAAAGTCATTTTTGAAAATAACCCTTCCATTGACAAAGCCGGGAATTTTTGCAGGCTGCGTTATGGTATTTATTCCTTCCATGGGGCTTTATTTTATTACGGACCTTATGGGTGGGAGCAAAACGTTGGTCATCGGGAATCTTATTAAAAATCAATTTATTACGGCGAGAAACTGGCCCCTTGGCGCGGCCATGTCGGTCGTACTTATGCTGATCACGCTGGCCATGCTTAAAGGCTATCAGAAAGCCGGCGGAAGTATGGATGACCTGAGCGGTATGTAGAAAGGCTGAATTGTATGAGTAAAGCAGGTAAGAAAAAAACGGAAAATTTTTTTAGAAATGTTTTTATAGCCCTTGTATTTATATTTTTATATATTCCGATTTTGGGAGTCATTTTGTTTTCCTTCAACACATCCGAAATGAATATTGTATTCGAAGGCTTTACCCTGAAATGGTACGGAACCTTTTATCAGAACCGGACACTGATGGAATCACTATATAATACGCTGATCATCGCCGTGGTTTCTACAGTGGTCTCCGTAATTATCGGTACCGTCGGCGCGGTAGGAATGAACAGATATCATTTCAGGGGAAAACAACTGGTGGATATGCTTTTATATGTGCCGATCGTCATACCGGAAATCGTTCTCGGCGTCGCTATGCTGTCCATTTTCTCTATCTGTAATATGCCTATGGGACTTTTCACGATGACGCTGGGCCATATTACCTTCTGTATTCCCTTCGTTGTTATTTCGGTGCGGGCAAGGCTTGCCGGTTTTGATAAAAATTTAGAGGAAGCCGCCATGGATTTGGGTGCAAATCATTTTAAGACATTTACGAAGGTGACCCTTCCGCTGATCATGCCCGGAGTTATATCCGGAGCCACACTGTCACTGTCATTATCCCTGGATGATGTTGTGATCAGTTTCTTTTGCAGCGGACCTGGAAGCACGACGCTTCCGCTTAAAATTCTTGAAATGGTGAAGCATGGCGTTTCGCCGGAAGTGAATGCCTTATCCACAATTATAACGCTGATCATTGTTGTAATTATTAGCTTGAACACCCAGTCGCAGATTAAAAAGATGAGAGCGGCGGCCTGTTAGAGGAGAAAAAATATGAAAGAAGTCACAATTATTATTAAACCGGAAAAACTTGAAACCATAAAACAGATTGTTGATAAGCATGAATGCAATGGAATGACGATTTCTACTGCAATGGGATGCGGAACTCAAAAAGGCCATGCGGATGATGAGGAACGGGCGCGTGTATTAAAAAAAGGTCCGGTGAGAATCAATTTACTTCCAAAGATTCGTGTTGACATTGTCATTCCGGATGCTAAACTCAATGATTTTATTATTGATGTATGCGACGGCGTGTCTACTGGAAAAGTGGGTGACGGCAAGATATTCGTCAGTGAAATCGAGGATGCCATCCGTATCCGGACCGGAGAGCGCGGCGATAAGGTACTTTAGAAAGAAGGAAATATGAAAGCGGATTATTGTTTAAAGAGTAAAGCTGTCTTTACCGGGGAATCGGAAAAAACAATCGAAGGCTGTGTGCTCGTTCGGGGAGAGCGGATCCTGGACGTGGTTCCTTTTGGCAAAGAAACAGAATATATAGGTGAATCTACGAAAGTCATAGATTATGGCGATAAGCTTTTAATGCCCGGATTTATCGATGCCCATACCCATTTCTTTTCAGGGGCCATTGCGGCCAGTGAGCATGTATGTATGGAAATTGCCGACTCCACATCCGAAGAGGAATGCGCCAAAATGGTACTTGAATTTGCAAAGGCCCATCCGAATGAAAAGCGAATCCGGGGTCACGGGTGGTTTGTGACGAACTGGGGGGATGCGTCTTTGCCTACAAAGGCAAGTCTGGATGCGGTACTCCCGGATATTCCTGTATATCTGCAGGCGGCAGATGTACACAGCTACTGGTTAAATTCTGCCGCATTAAAAGAGTGTGGTATCACGGAGGATATGGAAGTGTCTTCCGGATATATCGGCAAACTGGATAACGGTGAATTAAGCGGAATGCTTGTGGAGATGGAAGCCTGTGAGCCGGCGGATAAAATGTACCGGAGCTTTACAGAGGAGGAAATGCATGAAATATATCTGAATTTCCTTAAAAAGGCGGCCAGGGCTGGCGTGACAAGTATGAGTGAGATGTCTCCTGGTGAATATGATGAAGAGCATTTGAACCAATACAGAGCTATCCGGGGCCTGGAAGAGCAGGGCCGGCTTTCGCTGCGCCTTCACATTTTTACAAAGCTTTATGATACGGAAGATTTTTCCACGGCGCTGCAGTGGAAGGAGAGCCTGGATTCAGACTATTTGAAGATTTCGGGAGTTAAAGGTTTTGTCGACGGTGTGGTTGAAACCTATACCGGACTGTTGCTCGAACCCTATACTGACCGGCCGGATACTTGCGGAATCCATGTTCCGATCAAACCTCAGGAGGAACTGACGGCTTCAGTGATCCGGGCAAATAAAGCCGGGCTTCCGGTAAGGATCCATTGTATTGCCGACGGCTCTGTCCGTATGGCCCTGGATGCTTTTGAGGCCTCTGTCAAAGTAAATGGCCGGCATCTGGCAAATACGATCGAGCATGTTGAGAGTATCCATCCGGCCGATATCGGCAGATTTAAGGAGCTGGGAGTTATTCCTTCGATGCAGCCGATCCATATGATCCTTGACGCCGATGGAAAAATCAATCGGATCGGCAAGGAACGCATTCAATATGAATGGCCTGTGAAAACTTTACTTGACGATTGCGGCGAGCTGGCGTTAGGAACCGATTATCCGGTGGTAGATATCAATCCCTTTGATAATATTTATGCGGCGGTGACAAGGCGCTTTTTTGACGGGAAAGCTGCCACCCATAATGAATGGGAAAAGCTGTCTGTGGGAGAAGCTCTCAAGGCATATACATCCGGCGCTGCCAGGGCTTATAGCCGGGAACATGAAATAGGGACATTGAAAAAAAATATGTTTGCCGATATCATTGTCCTCGATAGAAACCTCTTTGAAATTTCGGCTGAAGATATCCCGAATACTAAGGTTGAGATGACCATGGTCGGCGGGAAAATACTCCTTTTGGAGTAGAAACCACCGGAAAGGAGTAAAATGTTGGTATTTTCAAGTAATTGAATAACTCACCAAAAAGTCGTAGATTATTAGAAAAGCGATGGAGCTGTAAAAACAGCTTCGTCGCTTTTTTGATAATCCGAAGAAAAAGCGAGGAGGCAGTGTATATGAGTTATCCGACAATTGATTTTTTATTTTTAAATGAAGAGGATATGATTAAGGCCGGGGTCAAGGATATGCCTGGCTGTATAGAGGCAATGGAGGAAGTTGTTAAATGTCTGAATACCGGGGATTACGTGATGGGCGGTGAGAACCATAATTCCCACGGCAGTCAGGTATCCTTTCCAAAGACATCCCCTTTCCCGAACATGCCGAAGGATGAGGGGGACGACCGGAGGTTTATGGCGATGCCGGCCTATATCGGCGGCCCCTTCGATCTGATGGGAATGAAATGGTACGGTTCCAACATGGCGAATAAAGCGCTGGGACTGCCAAGGTCCATCCTGACGGTCATGCTCAATGATAAGGATACGGGGGCTCCCCTTTGCCTGATGAGCGCCAATTTATTGAGCGCCTATCGGACCGGCGCCATTCCGGGCGTCGGGGCAAAATATCTGGCGCCGAAGCACGCAAGAGTCTGCGGCATCTGCGGTCCGGGGGTCATGGGAAAATCCTCCCTCTCCGCCATACTCGCCACCTGTCCGGAGATTAAGGAAGTCAAGGTGAAGGGAAGAGGAAAAAAATCTCTGAAAGCCTTCGTTGAATATGTGAAAGAAACCTATCCTCAGTTAGAGAAGGTGGAAGCTGTTGAGACCGTCGAAGAGCTTGTCAGAGAGGCGGATGTGGTGGCGTTTACGAATTCCGGCGGAACGGACCCGTCCACCTATCCTTTTGTGAAAGGGGAATGGATCAAACCGGGGGCGCTGATCATCGGCGTCAGCTGTTTTGACATGGACGCAGAGTTTATGAAGGAAAAAACGACCCTTGTCGTTGATAATATGCAGTTGTATGAAGCCTGGTCGGAGGAATTTCCTTATCCATCCTTTGGGGCGAATAATATTATCGGTTCAAAGTTCACGGATATGGTTCACGACGGCATCATAACGAAGGATGATATTTATGATCTAGGAGATATTATTTATGGCAAAAAGCCGGGCCGGGTGAGCGACGATCAAATATTTATTTATTCGGTGGGCGGCATGCCGGTGGAAGATGTGGCCTGGGGAAAGATATGTTATGAGCGGGCAAAGGCGATGGGCCTTGGAACAAAATTAACACTTTGGGAAAAACCGGATCTGTATTAGTAAATAAAGCGAGGGATAGATATGGACACACGAATTAAAAATCATCCGATACTCGGAGAAACGGAAAAAGGAAGAATGGTGACCTTTACCTTTGACGGAAAGGAAATTCAGGGATATGAGGGCGAGCCGATCGCGGCGGCGCTCAAAGCTGCCGGAGTTATGGTTCACAGATATACGAAAAAGGAACATAAACCGAGAGGTATCTTTTGTGCCATCGGGCGTTGTACCGACTGCGTTATGGTGGTTGACGGGAAACCGAATATCCGCACCTGTGTGACGCCATTGGCGGAAGGGATGAAGGTACAGACCCAGTACGGCGTCAGCGCGGAGCCTTTTGATAAACAGACAAGATGACAGGCAGAAAATGAAAGGAGCATACAGGGATGAAACGGTATGATTTGATAATTGTGGGCGCCGGACCTTCAGGACTTTCGGCAGCCATCGAGGCGGCAAAGCGGGGATTAAAGGTTGTCGTATTTGATGAAAATGAAAAACCCGGCGGTCAGCTTTTTAAACAGATACATAAATTTTTTGGTTCCAAGGAACATAAAGCAAAAATCCGGGGCTTTGTCATCGGGCAGCAGCTGTTAGATGAAGCTGACAGGGTCGGCGTTCAGGTTGTCCTCAATGCGACGGTCATCGGACTCTATCAGGATAAGGAAATTGTTGTAAAAATCGGAGAAGAGGTCCGGCATTTTAAAGGCGACGCGGTCATTATCGCCACGGGGGCGGCGGAAAATATGGTCACCTTTGACGGATGGACCCTTCCGGGAGTGATCGGCGCCGGAGCGGCGCAGACGATGATGAATCTTCATGGCGTCAAACCGGGCCAGAAGATTCTCATGCTCGGTTCGGGAAATGTGGGACTTGTCGTAAGCTTTCAGCTTCTCCAGTGCGGCTGCGAGGTGGTCGCCCTTGTCGATGCGGCTCCGAAAATCGGCGGTTACGGCGTTCATGCGGCCAAGGTGGCCAGAACCGGAGTACCCTTCTATCTTTCCCATACCATTGTGAAGGCGGAGGGCGATGAATGTGTTACGGGCGTGATCATAGCGGAGGTCGATGAGCATTTTCAGTTTATTCCGGGAACAGAAAAACATTTTGATGTGGATACGATCTGTCTGGCTGTCGGTCTTTCACCGATGTCTCAGCTTCTTAAGATGGCCGGATGTCAGATGGAGGACAATCCGAAACGGGGCGGTCAGGTTCCGATTTGCGACGAATATGGCCGGACATCATTGCCGGGCATATTTGTCGCCGGGGACGTGTCAGGAATTGAAGAAGCAAGCTCTGCCATGATCGAAGGCCGTATGGCCGGTGTGGCGGCTTCCGAATACCTGGGCTACATCGGGCAAGAGGAATGTGACGAAAAGCTTCATGAACTTGATAAGGCCCTCGACGGTCTTCGACAGGGAATGTTCGCACCGAAGAATAAGGGTAAACAGATCACAGAAACAGAGGAAGGTATTCCGATTTCAGAAAACCTTCTGAAATACGGTTTTCTGGCCGATGATGAAATTGAACGTTATCCAGGAGTTACCCATAAGATCGGCATTCATCCGGTGATGGAATGTACCCAGAATATTCCTTGTAATCCGTGTCAGGATGCCTGCCCGAAGGGCTGTATCAGCATCGGTACGAATATCGTATCTTTGCCGGTGGTGGTGGATGATGGAGAATGTATCAACTGCGGTATGTGTGTGGCATCCTGTTCCGGTCAGGCCATTTTCCTCGTGAAGGAGGATTGTGGGGACGGCACGGCAGAAGTGACCATTCCTTATGAATTTTTACCGCTGCCGGAGGCCGGGACAAAGGGAATCGCCCTTGGCCGAAATGGGAAGAAGGTCTGTGAGGCCGAAGTGGTCGGTGTTAAAAACATTAAAGCTTTCGATAAGACCAGCTTACTTACCATGAAGGTTCCAAAGGACTACGCCATGAGCGCGCGTTTTTTGGTAGTGTCAAGTAATCTATGAAAAACTGAGCCGAAAAAATAGGCTCAGATGAAC
>CATZYB010000138.1 GCA_958426095.1 uncultured Lachnospiraceae bacterium | reverse complement strand
CTCTACTGCATTTGGTACTTCTTTGCACGCTCCGCTATTGCATCCAACGACACCTTTCCTTCGCCTTCTCCGAATTCCACCGTCACGTTGATGACACTATCTGGTGATTTGTGGGACAGAAGCAGGACACTCTCAACATATATCGGAACTACTATGCAAACACAATTATTTAAACTCGTCACTTGTATAGGAACACAAACTATAAATTGATTTTATTGTTTGTTCTTCGCCTTTTTAGCAGCATCTTTAACACTTTGTAAATACGCTTCCTCTACAGGAGACACTGTAATCCGCTGATATTTTCGATACTCATCTTTTGCTTTGTCCATTGCCTGTTTGTGACTTACATTTCCTGCACCTGACAGTAACTTTCGATTACCAGAAGACAAAACCATATCTAATTGTTTCACATAATCATCCATATACATGGGTTTATGCTCAATTGCATTAATTTCTGCCAAGTCAAAATACCCCGAAACAAGATTATTTAAAATCTTTAACTCGTCTTCCTGCAGATAATTTTTCGCAATTCCGATATCTTTCAATGCTGGTAATTCCCCCGAAAACGAAGTAAGTCCCATAAAAGGTTTTTTCGCATCTGCACGCTCATAAATGACTTCGGCAGCAGTATGTCCATGTGCAGCAAAATGCAATTTATTCTGTACAATTTTAAAAAATCTAACAGACTCTTCACTATGCGGATCATAATCTACACTCGTCGCATACAAATCAAGAACCTGACGATACAATACTTTTTCTGACGAACGAATATCTCTGATACGGTCAAGCAGTTCTTTCCAGTAATTACCACCTCCATTTCCTTTTAACCGCTCATCATCCATAGTAAATCCTTTAATCATGTATTCTTTCAGTCGTTCTGTTGCCCAACGACGAAAATTTGTAGCAATCTTGGATTTCACTCTATATCCAAGAGAAATAATCATATCTAGATTATAATATGGCATTTCTCTAGATACTTCACGATTACCTTCTTTACGAACCTGTCGGAATTTCCGACAGGTTGAGGTTTCATCAAGTTCTCCCTCATCATAGATATGTCTGATATGCTCCACTACATTTGTCCGTGACGTTTGAAATAAATCAGCCATTTGCTGTTGTGTAAGCCACACAGTTTCATCTTGTATTTTGACTTCTATATTGGTTAATCCATCTTCTGACTGATATATAAGAATTTCCCCATAATTATCCATTTATACTTTGTTTCCTTTCCAATTCCATTTAAACAGCCCTTTTATTAATAACTGCTTTCGAACATTTAAATCTATAGCTTAAGTAAGTGACGTTACATAACCCTTATATCATCTACACGTACCTTCATCATCTACAAACAAAGCATCTATATCAGTTTCTGTCATTTCATAAATATTTCTTCCTCCTCAACCAAAATAATTTTTTGTGTTCCCACACCCGATATCCACCACTACCGAAATCTCAAAATACTTCTCTGCTCTCTTATTTCGATTTCCATCCTCATTTTCTGCAAACACAAAATGCTTGTAAAACAGCCTAAAGCAAAGCACTTCTACAAGTCTCTCTTTTGTATCAACACCACACATTCTACATGAACGGTTCCCGGGAACATATCGACGCACCGGACCCGTTCCACACGATAACCCCCAGCGAGAAGGGCCTCCAGGTCTCTGGCCAGGCTGGACGGCTTACAGGAAATGTAAACCATCTTCGGCACCTGATACTGAATGATCTTTTCCAATGCCTTTGGATGAATGCCGTCCCTCGGCGGGTCGAGAACGATAAAATCCGGCTTTTCTTTCACATCATCCAGGACTTTCAGAACATCTCCGGCAATAAAATGGCAATTATCCAAATGATTGAGTACCGCATTTTCTTTGGCGGCTTCCACAGCTTCTTCGACAATTTCCACACCGATAACTTTTTTGGAAACATCGGCAAGTATCTGAGCAATAGTGCCGGTGCCGCTGTACAGATCAAAAACCGTCATGTCCTTCGTATCTCCAATATAGCCGCGGGCCGCAGAATAAAGCACTTCTGCGCCGAGGGAATTCGTCTGGAAAAACGAAAACGGTGTTATCTTAAATTTTAATCCAAGAATAGTTTCATAAAAATAATCTTTGCCATAGAGAATCCGTGTCTCATCACTCTTGACCACATCGGCCAGGGAATCATTGATGATATGAAGAATGCCTGTAATATGTCCTTCCAGCTCAAGACTTAAAAGGCGGCGGACCAATTCTGTAAAATCATGTTCAATCTGGCTGGAAGTCACCAGATTAACAAGAATATCTCCGGTCGTCTGGGCCCGGCGCACAAGTAAATGGCGCAGATATCCCTGATGGCTCATCTTCCGGTAATAGGAAAGCTGCTGTTCCTGACAATAGGTCAGAACGACGGTAAGAATTTTGGTAAAATCTTCATGAACAATTTTACAGTCGCCGGTTGTAAGCACGTCGTACGTGCTGCCCTTTTTATGAAGTCCAAGTGTAAGAGGACCGTCTTTGACCGCATCGCCAAAAGAAAATTCCATTTTATTCCGATAACCGAATTCAAGAGGACTTCCCTGGATTCCCTCAAATATGTAATCCGCCTGATCCGGTGCGTCGGCCTTCACCTGACCTCCGCGAATCAACGCCTCTTCGATCAATGTCCGGACCTGTCCGGCTTTCATTGCCAATTGGTCTTCATAAGCCATCGTCTGATACATACAGCCGCCGCAGGCCGGAAATTCATCACACACAGGTTCCCGTGTTTCCTTTTCCGACTTCTCAAGAACTTCCAGAAGCCGTCCCTCACAACGGTTTTTTCGTTTTTTATTAATCTGAAACCGGACTTTTTGTCCCGGCATACCATTCTTCACAATGATACGGACTGGTTCCTCCCCAGTCTCCTCTTTGACCCATACAATACCTTTGTTGGGAAATTCAATATTCTCAATAATCCCCTCTAAAATTTCACCTTTTTTCATAATTTCACATATCCTTCTAAAAACTTTTATAGAGTAAAAAAGGGATGCTGAATCTGGATTCAACATCCCCATTTTCTGGTATCATAAAATATTATTCTTCGTCTTCTTCAACGGCCTCTTTGACTTTTTCTACAGTTTCATCAACAAAGTCTTCGCCCTCATCTTCAAAGTCATCAAAATCATCTTCGAAATCATCATCGAAATCGTCAAAGTCATCAAAATCATCCATGTTATCTTTTGAAAGATACTTGTACACAGCAAATGCAACAACAGCAAGAACGAGGACACCGATCAGAGCCATACCCCATTTGCATATACATTTTTTCTTTTCTTCATCCTCTTTTTTCTGAAGAAGGTCGCCAACCTTTACCATATTCTTTAATTCTTCAAGTTTAACTGCACTTACAATATCTTCTATACGATTCATTTTACAATCCGCCCTTTCAAAAAAATATTTGAATATAGTATACCACCATTCGTCTGAAATTACCATCATAAATTTGGTAAATATTTAATCCACCAGCTTTAACTTGGCAAAGCTGGCAAACATCTTTTTAACACCGGTTTTTTCAAAATCTACGGTAACTTCATAATCTTTGCCGCCATCGACAATATTGACAACGGTTCCTGTACCGAACTTAATATGACGGACCGTATCGCCCACCATATAATCCAGCGCGGCCGCTTTATTTACCTGGAAGGTCTTTCCATAGGACGTGACTACCTTTGTCGTCTGTTTTCTTGAAAAATCCGAAGGCCGCTGAATACGGGATTCGTGTTTTTCTTTTTCCGGTTTTGCTCCCAGGTCAAAAAGCTCCGGAGAAATCTCCTTAACAAAACGGGAAATCTTATTAAACTGGGTAGAACCGCGGACCATCCGGCATTTGGCATAAGTCATCGTCAGCCGCTTTTTGGCACGGGTAATACCAACGTAACAGAGCCGCCGTTCCTCCTCAATTTCTTCCGGATCGTCATTGACAATAGTCATGTAACTTGGAAAAAGACCATCATCCATACCACACATATACACATATGGAAATTCAAGACCTTTTGCACTGTGAAGGGTCATCAACATGACATAATCCTCTGCTTCATTAAGACTGTCAATATCCGACACCAGCGCCACATTTTCAAGGAAACCGCTCAATGTCGGTTCTTCTTCCTCTTCCTCATAAGCGATGATCTTATTCATCAACTCATCGATATTTTCAATACGTCCCTGAGCCACCTCAGAATCTTCCTCTTCCAGCTCCTTGATATAGCCAGTCTCTTCTAAAATATTTGTCAGAAGTTCTGCAAGGGTTATGTACTCACTCTGCGCCCGAAAAACCTCAATCATATTGACAAAGCCCTTAATTTTTTCCGCAGTCTTTCCCAGTCTTGGAATATCTTCGCAGCACTCCAGCGCATCAAAAAAGCTCATTTCCCTGGCTTCTCCATACTCCGTCACCCGGTTCAATGTGGTTAAACCGATCCCCCGTTTCGGAACATTGATAATACGACGAACCGCCAGATCATCCTTGCCATTATCGATCGTCTTTAAGTAAGCCAGAATATCCTTGATCTCCCTGCGCTGATAGAAATTAATGCCGCCCACAATTTTATACGGAATACTTTTTGCCACAAACTTTTCTTCCAGTACACGAGACTGGGCATTCGTCCGGTAAAGAATGGCATAATCATTATATCGGGACTGGCCTCTTGCAACGGCCCGGCCAATTTCATTCACTACCTGATAAGCCTCATCATATTCATTCTGGTACTGGTGAAAAGCAATCTTTTCGCCCTCTTCGTTCGACGTCCAAAGCGTCTTTTCCTTACGGCCTTTATTATTCCTGATGACCGAGTTGGCCGCATTCAGAATATTTTTCGTAGAACGGTAATTTTGCTCCAGTTTAATCACTTTGGCATCCGGAAATTCCTTTTCAAAATTCAGGATGTTAAAAATATTGGCTCCCCGGAATTTATAAATTGACTGGTCATCATCACCAACGACGCAAAGATTCCGATATTTCCCCGCCAACAAGCTCACCAGCCGGAACTGGACCGTATTTGTATCCTGATACTCGTCCACCATAATATATTTGAAACGTTCCTGGTAGTAATTCAGAACATCTTCATTATTTCTGAGAACCTCCACCGTTTTCACCAGAAGATCGTCGAAATCCATGGCATTGTTCTTATAAAGGACTTTCTCATACTCGGCATAAACTTCTGCGGCCCGTTGTTTTGCAAAATCACCGCCCACATTCAGAGCATATCCCTTCGCATCGATCATTTCATTTTTCGCCGAAGAAATAATCGACATCAACGCCCGTTCTTTATATATTTTTGTGTCAATGTTCAAACGTTTACAAATCTCTTTAACCACACTTTTCTGGTCATCTGTATCATAAATAACAAAATTTCGTCCATATCCCAGATGGTCTGCAAATCGCCGTAAAATCCGTACGCAGGCTGAATGAAATGTACTGACCCAAATCTGTTCCGAGCCAAATCCAACAATATCATCTACCCGTTCCCGCATTTCTCCGGCCGCCTTATTTGTAAAAGTAATTGCCAAAATATTCCATGGGTTCACACCTTTTTGATCGATCAAATAAGCAATGCGGTGAGTCAGTACACGGGTCTTCCCCGAACCGGCTCCAGCCAGAATGAGCAGCGGTCCCTCCGTATGATAAACCGCCTCCTGCTGCATCGGATTCAACGTTTCATATATACTCATTTTATAATAACCTTCCTATCCCAGTTTTGCGCCGCAATTGGAACAAAACTTATCATTGGCAGATATCGGACTGCCGCACTGTGAACAGAATTTAGCTCTTCCGGCATTACCTTCAGCCTGAACTCCATTCGGCATATTTTCCACAGGAACCTGCCCCATGGAATTCATCATATTTCCCATCTGGCCGGCCATCGCCATACCGGCGGCCATCTGCATACCCATGCCGGCCATACTGTCCATGCCGCCATTCGGATTTTTCGCCATGGAAACCATTGCTTCTGTCTGAGCATCGACTTGTTTCTTGAAAGCATAGGCCTGCATGCCGCCCATGGCTCCCATGGTGGCCCGCTCATCAATAGCCTTTAATACCACATCCGGCAAAGCGATCTGTACATTCATAGTCTTCACTGTAATACCGTAATCTTTCAGAAAGTCGCCCAGCTTATTCTTCATAAGCTCCGAAGCTTCACCGCAATATCCCTGGATATCAAAGAAATTCATCGGTACTTCTGTGACAATCTCCTTGAATATCATTGAAATATGGGAAGTCAGGAAGCCTTTTAAGTCCTCCACCGTATATCGGCGTTTTGTACCCATCAGTTTATTAATAAATGCTGCGGAATCGGTAATGGCAAAGGAATACTTTCCATTAGCTCCCAGATTCACCATTCCAAAGGTCTGATCAGGAATCGTCAGCTTTCCGCTCGTTCCCCACGGAATATCCATAATATCGTTTTTATTGACAAAAATCGTCTCAACGATGAATGTCTCGTCAAAACCATATTTCCACTCTTTCAACGACGTGGTGATCGGCATATTTTCCGTCGAAAGCTCATATCTTCCCGGCTCAAAAATGTCCGTCAGAACACCTTCGTTGACAAGCACCGCTTCCTGCCCCGGCTGTACCGTCAACACGGATTCATGCATGATCCGACGCCCTTCCCGGTCAAATACCTGCGCCAGCTCCCAGGCTTCCGTTGCCCGGTAATTGATACTTGATAAGCACTGTCCTTTAAATAATTTACCCAGTCCCATAGCACTCTCCTTATCTACTACAATATATTTATGGGTAATATCCCTTACAGCCAGTAAGGAATTATCCA
>CATZYB010000137.1 GCA_958426095.1 uncultured Lachnospiraceae bacterium | reverse complement strand
TCAGTTTGGAATCGATGCGGAGCAGTTGGAACTGGAGATATTGTCATGAAAAAATTTCTGGATGTTAAAAATCTAAAATGGAATAAAGAAAGTGCATTGATCATCGTACTGGCAGGAATCTTATGTCTTGTTGTTGTTTGGCCCGCATCAGGAAACTCTTTGAAGACAGAAGGTTCTGACCAGTCTTTCGGAGGCGGTACGGATTCTTTGGATTCGGGGCAGATCTCGTCGGATTCCGTGGAAACAGCGCTTAATCTTTACGTGGAAAATCAGGAAGAACGTCTGAAAAGTATTTTGGAGCAAATGGATGGCGTGGGAAGGATACAGGTGATGATCCGGGCAAAAGCATCCAAAGAATATGTGGTGGAGAAGGATTTGACAACAAATACAAATACAGTTCATGAAACAGATGCCCAGGGAGGCACCCGTCAGAGCAGCGAGATGAGCAAAAGTGAAAGCGCTCTTTATACAAAAGACGGCAGTGGAAATGATGTACCATGGGTAATTAAAGAACTGGAACCTGAAATTGAAGGTGTTGTTGTTGCGGCCGAAGGCGGTGGAAATGAAAATATTGCCAGCGAAATTACTCAGGCGGTTCAGGTTCTATTTGATATTCCCATACATAAAATTAAAGTAGTAAAAATGAAAGGCGAATAAGGAGGGTCCTGTTTGAAGAAGAAAAGTGTCCGAAAAAATCAGGTGATCATTGCGGCTTTGGCGGTGATGATCGTTGTTGCCGGATATTTAAATTTTAAATCCGGCGCTATGGAGGCCAGAGAGTCTTCCGTATTATCCAATGCCGCAGTAGGCGAGGCGGACGAAACGGCTGCGGACGAGGTTCTGCTCGATCTGACAGAGAATAACATTCAGGAAATTGAAGTGGCCGACGAAGAGGATATGGAAGATTTGGAAAACAGTGAATCGGAAAGTCCCGAGGATGTGGGTGAAGCCGTGCTGACAAGTACGGCGGCCGCACAGAATTTCAGCGCTCAGGCCAAATTAAACCGGGAGCAGATGCGGTCGAAAAACAAGGAAGCTTTGATTGAAGTGATCAACAATGAAAATGTTACAGAAGATTTAAAACAGTCAGCCATGGAAGATCTGATGGATATGACAAACCGTTCCGAAATGGAAGTGGCCGCTGAAAATCTTCTTACGGCCAAAGGCTTTGAAAATTCGGTAGTAAGCCTGACAAAGGATTCCTGCGATGTGGTTGTCTGCCGCGAGAGTCTGACGGAGGGCGAACGGGCTCAGATTGAGGATATTATTGCGAGAAAAACGGATGTGGGTACAGAAAATATAGTCATTACAACATTAAATTGATAAATTTCTTTGCAAAAGCATATAATTTTGTTATAATACAAGATAAGAAGCGTTGAGCAAATGGAGGTAGAGACCGATGGCTAAAGAACAGGAAAATACAATGAATTATTCAATACATGATGACCGCGTGATCGGTGAAGTGCAGATTGCCGATGAAGTCGTTGCGATCATTGCAGGATTGGCAGCGACGGAGGTCAAGGGCGTTGCTTCCATGTATGGCAACATCACTAACGAACTGGTAGCAAAGCTCGGCATGAAGAATCTTTCCAAAGGCGTGAAGATTGAAGTGGCCGACAGTAAAGTCAGTGTTGACCTGGCCATTAATCTGGAATATGGATACAACATTCCGGAAGTCACCGGCGCTGTTCAGGATAGAGTAAAAAGTGCCATTGAAACGATGACCGGACTCAGTGTTGAAAATGTGGATATCCGGGTGGCCGGCGTGAATTTGGAAGATGAATGATCTTCTATGAATGAGGTAAGGGACCGAAGCAGAGTTGTCTGCGCTGGCCCTTAGACTGAGATGTGCATAAGTGACGTAGGGTCTTTCTGACCCTGCGTCACTTTTACAGTGATAAAGGATATTTAGGAGGAAACTATGGGCAGACGAGAGTTGAGAGAGCATATATTTCGTCTGTTGTTCCGCACGGAATTTCATTCGGAGGCGGAGATGACAGAACAGGAAGGTTTTTATCTGGATGATCTCGGAGAAATATCTGACGGAGATCGAACCTATATCCAGGGCAAAGTCGATGCTATCCGTGAGAAGAAGGCTGATTTGGACGGGCAGATCGATGGAGTGGCAGATAAATGGAAAACAGAACGGATGACAAAAGTCGATCTGACGGTTATCCGTCTGGCGGCTTATGAGATACTTTATGATGAGGAAGTACCTACGGGAGTTGCTATCAATGAGGCTGTGGAACTGGCAAAGCGTTATGGTACGGATCAGTCGCCGGCTTTTGTCAATGCTATTCTGGCGAAACTGGCATGAGCGTATATTCTGTATCTCAGGTCAATCGATATATTAAAAGCCTGATCTCGGAGGACTATTTCCTGAGCCGGATCTATGTACGGGGAGAGGTATCGAATTGCAAATATCATACTTCCGGACATATTTATTTTACTTTGAAGGACAGAGAGGGCGCTATCCCATGCGTCATGTTTGCAGGTTCAAGGGGTGGGCTGAAATTCCGTCTCAGCGAGGGGCAGCAGGTCATTGTTCTTGGAAATATCAGTGTTTATGAGCGGGACGGAAGGTATCAGCTCTATGCCCGTGAGATTGTTATGGAAGGCCGGGGACTTCTATACAAGCAGTTTGAGGCGCTGAAAAAAGAACTGGAGCAGAAAGGCTATTTTGCCCAGGAACATAAAAAACCGATTCCGGACTATCCAAAGCGGATCGGCATTGTCACAGCCCGGACCGGAGCGGCCATTCAGGATATGATCCATATTTCGGCCCGAAGGAATCCTTATGTCCAGCTGATCCTGTATCCGGCGACGGTTCAGGGGGAACAGGCTGCACCGAGTATTGTCCGCGGTATAAAATGTCTGGATGAATATGGCGTGGATGTGATGATCGTCGGACGGGGCGGCGGCTCCATCGAGGATCTGTGGGCCTTTAATGAAAAAACGGTTGCCGAGGCTATTTATCAGTGCAAAACTCCGGTAATCTCGGCGGTGGGACATGAAACGGATGTGACCATTTCTGATTTTGTGGCAGATCTTCGGGCGCCGACACCTTCAGCGGCAGCGGAGCTGGCCGTTCCGGAATGGTCGGAGATACTGAGACGGCTGGAGGATAGTAAGCGGCGGCTGTACATGAAGATGGAGGAACGGCTGAACTGGTATCGGAATGTAACGAGTCAGTATGAAAGACAGTTAAAATATGTTAGTCCTTCTTCAAGAGTCAATGATTACCGTCAGCGGCTCATGTATATGGAGGAACAGCTGGAACAGCGGATGCGGGAAGAATTGACCGATGGACGGCACCGTCTGGCTGTTTACAGTGAAAGACTGTCAGGACTTTCGCCTTTGAAACAGCTGGAACGGGGCTATGCGGTGATCAGTAAAAAAGATGGACGGGCTATCCATTCGGCTGAGGATGTGTACGTAGGTGAAGCGATCCATGTGCGGATTCTGGATGGACATATAGATGCAACAGTGTCTGCAGTACATGCCGATCCGTCGGCGGCTGCGGCGAGAAATGCGAAAGGAAGCGGGGAACATGGCAAGGAGTAAAACACTGGAGACAGCATTTTCTGAATTGGAAGATTTGATCGGCCAGATGGAGAATAAAGAAACCAGTCTGGAGGAATCCTTTAAATTATATACGGCAGGGATGAAACTGATCAAATACTGCAATGATTCCCTGGATAAAGTGGAAAAGAAGCTGATCGAGGTCAGCGATGAAGAATAAGCTGGCAAAAAATCAGTGCTGAGGAAAAGATCATGGATTTTAAAAAAGAATTGAAAAAAAGAACAGAAGAGATAGAAAGCTTATTGACGGCCTGTGCACCGAAAGAGGAAGGTTATCAGAAAACCATATTTCAGGCAATGAATTACAGCCTGATGGCTGGGGGCAAACGGCTGCGCCCGATGTTGATCCAGGAGACTTACCGATTGTTCGGGGGCAGCCATGAGGCAGTGATTCATCCATTTATGGCGGCGATTGAGATGATACATACCTATTCACTTATTCATGATGATCTGCCGGCATTGGATAATGATGAGTATCGAAGGGGAAGAAAGACATCCCATGTTGTTTTTGGCGAAGCGATGGCCATTCTGGCCGGGGACGCTCTGTTAAATTATGCCTTTGAGACGGCGTCAAAGGCCTTTGATCTGGCGGAAGACATGGAAGAATTCCGGAGCGTTGCCAAGGCGATGCAGATTTTATCTTCCAAGCCGGGCATTTATGGGATGATCGGCGGTCAGATCGTCGATGTGGAACTGGAAGGGCAGCCGCTGGATAAACCGGTATTGGATTTTATTCATGAGATGAAAACAAGCGCTTTGATAGAATGTTCCATGATGATCGGTGCGGTACTGGCCGGAGCCGATGAAGTTTCTCTGAATAAAGTGGAGCAGATGGCGAAAAATATTGGTATCAGTTTCCAGATCCAGGACGATATACTGGATGTAACAAGCACGCTGGAAGTTTTGGGAAAGCAGACCCACAGTGATGAAAAAAATCATAAAACGACCTATGTGACACTGTTTGGCATTGACGGTGCGATGGCTGAAGCAGAACGGTTTTCAAATGCAGCCATAGATTTACTTGAGGAAATGTCGGAGGAGAAGGGCATGGAGAATCCATTTTTGATGGAATTGATATGCCAGCTTGTACACAGAGAAAAGTAAGCAGGTGAATACGATCATGTCAGAAATATTAAAGCAAATTAAACAGGCGAATGATATAAAAAACATTGATCCGTCCCAGTATGATGCTCTGGCGGAGGAACTCAGGAATTTTATCGTGCATTCAGTCAGTGAGACAGGAGGGCATTTGGCCTCGAATCTGGGTGTTGTTGAACTGACGATGGCGCTCCATCTCTGTCTGGATCTACCGAAGGATAAGATTATCTGGGATGTTGGGCATCAGTCCTATACCCATAAGATTTTAACGGGACGGAAGGATGAATTTGCGGGACTTCGTTCTTACGGTGGTATGAGTGGATTTCCGAAACACCGGGAAAGCCAGTGCGATGCCTTTGATACGGGACATAGTTCGACATCGATTTCAGCGGCTCTTGGATATGTACGCGCCAGAGAACTCAAAGGCGAGGATTATACGGTGGTGGCGGTCATCGGCGATGGATCCCTGACTGGCGGTATGGCCTATGAAGCGTTGAATAATGCGGCTCGTCTGAATACAAATCTGATCATTATTTTAAATGATAATAAAATGTCTATTTCGGAAAATGTGGGCGGTATGAGTAAATATCTGAACCGGATCCGGACGAATGAGAATTATGTGGAATTTAAGTCCGATGTGGAGACCGCATTGCGTCGGATTCCCGGAATCGGCGATTCGGTCGCACGGGGTGTGAAACGGTCAAAGGATTCTCTGAAACAGTGGCTCATTCCAGGCGGATTTTTTGAGGATCTGGGGATTGAATATATGGGTCCGGTGGACGGCCATAATATGAACCAGCTTCTTCGGGCGATCAAGACGGCTCAGAAGGAAAAGCAGGCGGTCATTGTTCATGTGATCACTCAGAAGGGCAAAGGCTATAAACCTGCGGAGACACGTCCTTCCGAGTTTCATGGCGTGGGTAAATTTGATGTCAAGAGCGGGGAAATCGCAAAGAGCCCTAATATTACTTATACGGAAGCTTTTTCTAAGGCGATCCAGTATCTTGGGACAAAGGATGAGCGGGTCGTTGCGGTCAGTGCGGCAATGCCTACAGGTACCGGATTGACAAAATTTGCGAAACGTTTTCCTGACCGTTTCTTTGATGTGGGGATTGCGGAGGAACATGCGGTGACCTTTGCCGGGGGCTTGGCGGCCGGCGGCTTAAAGCCGTATGTGGCGATTTATTCTTCATTTTTCCAGAGGGCGTATGATCAGATCATTCACGATGTCTGTATTCCTGACCTGCCGGTAACTTTCTGCATTGACCGGGCGGGTATTGTCGGGGCCGACGGTGAGACTCATCAGGGAATTTTGGATCTTTCTTTCTTTGCGTCCATTCCGGGAATGACCATCTGTGCGCCAAAGAATAAATATGAATTGTATGATATGATGAAATTTTCTCTGAATTTTGAACATCCTCTGGCGATTCGTTATCCGCGGGGCGACGCCTATGAAGGCGAACAGGAACACCGGGCGCCGATCGTCTGCGGAAAGAGCGAGATACTCTATGAAGGCGAGCAGGTGGCGCTTGTTGCAGTCGGCAGCATGGTAGAAACGGCGGTCCAGGTGAAGGATTATCTGGCGGAAGCCGGACTCGCCGCAACGGTTGTTAATGCCCGGTTTATTAAGCCGTTGGATACGGATATGCTGGATGTTCTTTCGGAAAAGCATAATATGATCGTGACGATGGAAGAAAATGTGCTTCGGGGCGGCTTCGGCGAGGCTGTATCCGATTATTATATGACAAAGGGATTACCTGTATTTGTCAAACATGTAGGTATCCCGGATGTATTTGTAGAACACGGCAATGTGACCCAGCTAAAAACATCCATGGGAATGGATCCATGGGCCATATCTGCAAAGATTTTGTCTGAGGTATTGTTATGAAAAAGAGACTGGATGTGCTTTTAGTGGAACGCCGCCTGGCAGATTCCCGTGAAAAGGCCAAAGCCATTATCATGACTGGCAATGTATTTGTCAATGGCCAACGGGAAGATAAGGCCGGGACGACCTTTGATGAGGAAAAGGCGTCCATAGAGATCAAGGGGCATACAATGAAATATGTGAGCCGCGGCGGCTATAAGCTGGAAAAGGCAATCGATGTATTCGGAGTGGATGTTCGGGACAAGGTCTGTATGGATATTGGTTCATCTACCGCGGGCTTAACCGACTGTATGCTACAAAACGGTGCTGTAAAAGAATTTGCAGAGGATG
>CATZYB010000136.1 GCA_958426095.1 uncultured Lachnospiraceae bacterium | reverse complement strand
CAGAGCTTTTTCCATAATGATATCGTAAAGATCTTCACGGCGTTTGGCACTGAGCTGTTTTGAATCATTAAGATAGGGGATTTTTAATTCCTTCGGTAAAATCACGGCAGCAGCTACCACCGGACCGGCCAATGGTCCGCGTCCGGCCTCATCGATGCCGCATATATACTCACAGTCTGAGTAATATTTTCTCTCATATACAAGCATATTTTCTAATCGCCGGGCTTCTTCTTCCGCCCGTTTGATCTGATTCCGGCAGCTTTCTACGAGCTTTACCACACCCGCCCGGGAATCCGATCCGTATTTTTCTATAAATGTCTGCCGCTCTTCCGGCCGGGTTTCAGAAAGCTCCCGGCGTATTTCACTGATCGTTGCCATAATTCACCTTTTCCATGTAGAACAACTGAAAAAATTCTCCTGCTCTTGAAGCAGGAGAAATATAAACTTTCGGTTTACTGATGTTTCAATAAAGTTATTTTATCTAACGGCCATATTCGCAGCCACGCCCGGCCGATAATATCTGAACGCTGCACGTTGCCTACCGAAGCAAAGCGGCTGTCCTGACTGTTATTTCTGTTATCTCCGAGAACAAAATATTCATCACTGCCCAGAGTGATCGCATTTGATGCAAGCCCCCCGTCGGCCATGACCGCATTACCATATGTTTCTTCCAGTTTGTGGCCATTGATATAAACATAACCGTCAATGACCTGAACCGTTTCTCCCGGCATACCAATAATTCGTTTGATCAACAGTCTGGAGGTGTTATCTTTGGACGGAAATACGATGATATCAAATCGCTTTGGTTCTTTAAAACGGTAAGTGATTTTATCTGTGATCAGGTTATCATTATTTTCCAGTGTCGGATTCATAGAGTCTCCGATGACAATGGTCCTCTGTCCGACAAATTTTATGACAAGAAACATGACGGCAACGACAATCAGGCAGTAGATCACCAGTCCGGCCATCTCCTTTGCTTTACTCTGTTCTATTTTTTCTGGCTTTGTTTTTCTATCTGAATAAACTTTTTTGCTCATTTTTTCTACTCCTGTGGAAATTCCAGTGTTAAACGACCAAGTTTACCGGAACGGAAATCGTCGATCAGAAGTTTGGATGCTTTATCGAGATCCAGTATATTCCCTTTCTGACGGCAATTTCTTGCTTCGGCAATACCTTCCAACAGAACTATTTTATCACAGTTTTCGTCCAATGCATATCTTTCGGATAAAATTCCCGGATAAAATTCTTTTAAAAAGCCGATCAACTGGATCGACAGATCGCTGATATTCAGTATTTCATCTTTAATCGATCCGATCAAAGCCAAACGTTCACCGACGGCCGGATCGTCAAATTTCGGCCAGAGAATTCCCGGTGTATCTAAAAGTTCTACGTTTTTATTTAATCGAATCCACTGTTTGCCTTTGGTTACTCCCGGCTTATTACCGGTTTTCGTACAAGCCTTTCCGGCATAGGTATTAATAAAAGTGGATTTGCCCACATTCGGAATACCGACGATCATGGCCCGTACCGGACGGTTAATAATGCCCCGCTTTCTGTCCCTTTCGATTTTTTCTTTGCAGGCTTCCTGAATAATATTCGTAATAGCCTTCATCTGTCCGCCTTTCCGGGCGTCCAGCTTATAGACATAAAAGCCCCTGCTCTTAAACCAGCTTTCCCACTCGGATGTGCGGGCCGGATCCGCCAGATCATATTTATTTAATAAGATCATTCGTGATTTCTGTCCGGCCAGTTTATCAATATCCGGATTTTTACTGGATAAAGGAATACGGGCGTCCACCAGCTCAATAACGATATCAATGAGTTTGATATCCTCTTCCATCATTCTCCGGGCTTTTGTCATATGCCCCGGATACCACTGTATATTCATAGACCCTCCTATTTCACTCTGCCTTCAATCTGTGATTTGTCAATAACGCCGATATTCGATGAACGGCTGTCATAGCTGCTGTTATTATAGTTATCGCACAGCATAAAATACTCATCATCTCCGAGAAAAACAATTTCTCCGGCAATTCCGGCGTCCTCGATCGGCTCCTCGCTGACCGGATAGGTAATTTCTTCACCATCAATGTAAATCTTCCCATTCTGGATCTGAACTTTTTCTCCAGGAAGTCCGACAATACGCAGAACATAATATACATTGGATTTCGTTTCGCCCACCCTTACGGCCACCGTATCCATCCGTTTCGGAGAAGTGATCTTATAAATAAACTGATTGATTTTCAGAATTTCATCTTCCTCAAAAGTCGGTGCCATAGAATCATTGGATATGATCGTTTTCATACCGAATCCGCGGACGTACATGACGGCGATCCCCACGACAAGAAACCATCCAATAATAAACATTCCAAGATTCATCGCATGGGTACCGATCCGAAGCTTTTTGATTTTATTGACCTGGCGCTTCCATTTACGCTTTACTTTCTTCACAGCCTGCTCCTTTGCATTATAAAAATGGGACAACTACCTAAGTACTTGTCCCGGAGATTTCAACGAATTATTTAACTAATTCTTTAACTTTTGCTTTCTTACCTACTCTGTCTCTTAAGTAGAATAATTTAGCTCTTCTTACTTTACCTCTTCTCACAACATCGATCTTTTCTACGATCGGAGAATGTAAAGGCCATGTTTTTTCTACGCCGATACCGTTGGAATTCTTTCTTACTGTGAATGTTTCACGGTTGCTTCCGTTCTGACGTTTGATAACGGTTCCTTCAAAAACCTGGATTCTTTCACGGTTTCCTTCTTTTACTTTTGCGGATACACGTACGGTATCACCTACGTTGAACTGAGGTACTTCAGCTTTTAACTGAGCAGCTTCAATATTCTTAATAATGTCGTTCATCTTAATGAACCTCCTTAAATTTATAAATTCGACGTTCTTAATACGATATTTCTAAGTAACAGAGGACCGTCTTTTTTCATACCAAGATACTATATCACAGTCATTCAGAAAAATCAAGATTTTTCCTGAGTTTTTCCAGTGTTTTTTCGTCATCCTTTGACAATTCGGCCTTTTCCAATAATTCAGGTCTCCGGATCAGAGTCCGTTTTAATGACTGTTCCCTCCGCCATTTTTCAATATTGCCATGGTGGCCGGATAAAAGAACCGACGGCACCTTTTTATCCATAAAAGTTTCCGGACGGGTATACTGGGGATATTCCAACAGCCCATCCTGGAAGGATTCATATTCGGCCGAGTCATCATTATTTAAAACGCCCGGTATCAGCCGGGAAATAGAATCGATCATCACCATGGCCGGAAGCTCACCGCCGGTCAGAACATAGTCGCCAATGGACAATTCGTCAGTAACGATTTCCTCGAGAACCCGCTCATCAATCCCTTCATAATGGCCGCAGAGAAAAATAAGTTCTTCTTCTTTAGACAGTTCCTCTGCAATAGCCTGACTGAATACCTTTCCCTGAGGCGTCATATAAATGACCCTTGGTTTTTTATCCATATCTTTAACGATATCCTGATAACAGTCATATACCGGTCCGGGCTGCATGACCATGCCGGCGCCGCCGCCGTAGGGATAATCGTCCACATGCCGATGTTTGTCCTTTGAATAATCCCGGATATTGACAATATTCAGTTCAAATATATGATTTTCTATAGCCCTTCCAGTAATACTTGTCCGAAGTCCGCCGGATACCATATCAGGAAAAAGCGTCATCACATGAAATCGCATGATTTTCTCCTCTTGCCGTTTACTTTCGGTTCAAGTCCAGAAGACCCGGAAGCAAATGTACAGTCACCTTTCCAGTTTCCGGATGAATCTCCGGTACACACTGTTCAATATATGGGATCAGTACTTCATCGCCTTTGGCCGTTTTTACAACAAAAACATCGTTGGCTCCGGTTTGAAGCACATCGGTCAGAATACCAATATCCATTCCTTCGTCGCTTATGACATGAAGGCCGACTAAATCAACAATAAAGAATTCATTTTTTTTCAGTTTCACAGCGTGTTCACGATGAACAAGCAAATCTTTTCCTTTGTACCGCTCCACGTCATTTAACTGATCGATGGATTTGAATTTTAAAATCGGCGTCTGTTTGAAAAACTTACAGCTTTCTACTTCTACGGATACTTTCTCCCGACCGGTATCAATAATACATTGTTTCAATTTTTTAAAACGGGTGATATCGTCAGTCGTCGGAAAAATCTTTACTTCACCACGGACTCCGTGGGTATTTGAAATAACACCGACACGTAAATATTCTTCCATAAACTTTCCTTTCATTCCTTATCTGAAAAGACCCCAGTCCATAACGGATTGAGGTCTTTTATATGTTGAATTACTGAAGAATTTCAACAATTACTTTTTTGTCATCCTTTGATGCAGCGGATTTTACAACGGTACGAATCGCTCTCGCAATCCGTCCCTGTTTGCCGATGACTTTGCCCATGTCTTCCGGATCCACTTTGAGTTCCAGAACAATGGATTTCGGGTGAACAGTCTCCGTAACAACAACACCTTCCGGATGGTCAACAAGAGCCTTAGCGATAACTTCAACTAATTCTTTCATCCCTCGCACCTCCATCAGCAATTATTTTGTAATTCCTGCATTTTTGAATAATCTGCTGACAACTTCTGTTGGCTGAGCACCTGTGGATAACCATTTCTGTGCCAGTTCTTCGTTGATCTTTACTTCGCTTGGTTCCACGTTTGGATTGTAAGTACCAATTTCTTCAATGAAACGACCGTCTCTTGGAGAACGGGAATCAGCTACGATAATTCTATAAAAAGGAGCCTTTTTCTGACCCATTCTTCTTAAACGAATTTTTACTGCCATCTTTTTCACCTCCTGAATCAACTTTTGTATTCTATAAAAAGGAAATCCTATTCCTGATTATCATATCTTTTAAAAACCAAATGGCATACGGAATTTACTCCGTTTCTTTCCGGAAAGCTGTCCGGAAAATTGTTTCATCATCTTTTTCATCATGTCAAACTGTTTAACAAGTGCATTAACTTCGTTGATGGAAACTCCCGCACCTGCAGCGATCCGTTTTTTGCGGCTCATATTCATCAGATCCGGATTTGCCCGTTCTTCCGGGGTCATGGATAAAATAATCGACTCGGTCCGTTTCATCTGGGCCTCGCTGCCGCTCAGATCCACATTTTTTAATTGATTTCCCATACCTGGGATCATGGCGATCAAATCCTGAATATTGCCCATATTTTTCACCTGGCTCATATTCTCAAGATAATCTTCGTAAGTAAATTCTGCTTTTTTAAACTTACGGGTCATCTCTTTGGCTTTGTCCGCATCAATCTGGGCTTCCGCTTTTTCAATCAATGTGAGGACGTCGCCCATACCGAGGATTCTTGAAGCCATACGATCCGGATAAAACTGTTCCAGATCGGATAATTTTTCACCCATACCGACATACAGAATCGGTTTACCGATGACCGCCCGAATAGAAAGAGCGGCGCCGCCTCGGGTATCGCCATCCAGCTTTGTCAGAATAACGCCGTCCAATCCAACGGTTTCATCGAAGGACTTGGCTACATTGACCGCATCCTGACCGGTCATGGCATCAACCACAAGAATGGTCTCATCAATATCTAAGGCCGCTTTAATATTCTGAAGCTCGGCCATCATTTCTTCATCTACGTGAAGTCGTCCGGCCGTATCCAGAATAACGACATTAAAATCGTTTTTTGCGGCATGTTCCACAGCCGCCTTGGCGATATTCACCGGATTCTGGTTCTCGCCCATGGCAAAGACCGGAACGCCCTGTTTTTCACCGTTTACCTGAAGCTGTTTGATCGCCGCCGGACGGTAAACATCACAGGCCACCAGCAGGGGCTTACGACCTTTTTGTTTCATCTTACCGGCGATCTTGGCACAGGTGGTCGTTTTACCGGCGCCCTGAAGACCGGCCATAAGAATAATGGTTACCTCATTTGAAGGTTTCAACGGAATTTCCGTCGTCTCACTCCCCATCAGGGAAACCATTTCTTCATTAACAATCTTTATCACCATCTGTCCGGGAGTCAAACTGTTTAAAACATCCTGGCCAATGGCCCGCTCCTGAACGGATTTAATGAACTGTTTAACAACTTTAAAATTGACATCTGCTTCCAGCAGCGCCATCTTAACTTCTTTTAAAGCGGCTTTCACATCGGCTTCTGTCAAACGCCCTTTATTTCTTAAGTTTTTAAAGACGTTCTGTAATTTCTCGGATAAACTTTCAAATGCCACGGAAAACCTCCCTTCCGGCTATATCACTTCCAACCTACTTCCGGGAATCACATCTCTTCCAGTATCCTATTGGAAATATTTTCAATCTGCCGTAAATATTCGGTGGATGTTTCAGGAACACCTTCTGTTTTAAGGATTTCGCCAGCCAGTTCATGGATCTTCGCAACCTGCTCTTTAGCCATTAAAAATTTCTGAACCAGATGAAGTTTTTCTTCATAACCATTCAGAAGCCTGTCGCAGCGTTTAATGATATCATAAACTCCCTGACGGCTGATATTCCGATCCTCTCCGATCTCACTCAGCGAATAATCATTCAGAACAAAATCCTCATAAATCGATTTCTGGTGATCCGTCAGTAACTCTCCGTAAAAATCATAAAGCAATGCCTGCTTTAACATCTTATCCATAAAAGCACCACCTGTAAAGTGTTTTTACTTTACAGGTGGTATTGTACCTTATCTTCAGCTCTATGTCAACTGATTTTTTCTAATTTTTCATAAAATTAATATGTCTGTTTCGGCACTTTCAGGAGCGGACGATAGCCCCGTCTCTCCAATTCTTTTAAAATCCGTTCCTTATGCTCCGTACCAAAGGCTTCCAGAGTAATACGAAGTTCGACCACGTTGCTCCGATTCACACTGACAAACTGGTTATGTTCCAGTTTGATGACATTGCCCTGAAGCTCAGCAAGAATACCGGCCACGGTGTGAAGTTCGCCCGGCTTATCCGGTAAAAGTACAGAAAC
>CATZYB010000135.1 GCA_958426095.1 uncultured Lachnospiraceae bacterium | reverse complement strand
GTAGTTACCAACATTCAGTTCATCCAGTGTGTACATACCGGAGCAAACCGGATTTGTCCAGAACGCATCAGATTCCAGAGTCAGAGGATCTGCATTTTCAAGACAATGTTTTGGTAAAATTGCGAACTGAGCAAGTACATCTTTCATTGAAGCGTATGGCTCAGTCAGTGTCATAGTGATCGTGCTGCCATCGATAGCCATATTGTCGATCTTCTTGAAAGCAGATGTATAAATGGAGTTACATGTTGCAGCCTTTAATGCTGTTTCAATAGACCACTGAACATCTTCTGCTGTCAGAGCTTCGCCATCGGACCATTTCAAACCATCTTTCATTGTAATGGTGTATACGAGGCCATCTTCACTAATTTCTACAGATTCTGCCAGATCCGGCTGTGGATTTGTCAGATCGCTGTCTGCAATAAGCAGGGCACGGAACATCAGATTTGTTGCCATGATACGATTATACCATGGTGTTGGGATCTTGTCATCTGTTGTAGAACCATCACCTGTCGTTACAGACAATTTTAAAGTTCCGCCGTCAACGGACGCTGCTTCTGCAACGCTCTCTGCTGTTGTTTCGTCGGACTTTGCTGCGGTTGTCTCTTTACTGCCGGAACCACATCCGACCAGAGAAGCTACAACCAGCGTGGTTGCCAATAAGGCGGCCAACATTTTTTTCATAGTAACATCCTCCTTTTGCACTAAGCATTCACATGCTCATCGTTATATTTATAATACTCTTTCTGAAAATAATTTTCAATGTCTTAATTATATGAAAATCAATTTGTTTTTTGTACACATTGCACAATACAGATTTGTTTTTGACTTTTTTAATTAAGCAAAAAGAATACCGATTATAGGAAAATTTAAAAATATATTCATTAAAATGTAAATTTTTGTCATTACATTTAAAAAGTTTTTGAAACTTTCCTTGCGTTGGAAATCAAATTGTTTTATAATCGTAATAGATTTTGAATATATACAAGGAGGCGGTTTTTTGGCTGAAAATATACTGGATTCTATTACAAAACAATATAACTCATTGACCCGTTCCGGAAAGAAGCTGGCAGACTATATTTTTGCCAACACATCCAGTACCCAATATATGTCGATCACCTCCCTGGCGGAAAGCTGCGGCGTATCCGAAGCGACAATCACCCGTTTTTGCCGCGGGCTTGGTCTTTCCGGTTATAACGACTTCAAACTGGCTCTGGCAAAATGCGAACGGACCAATAATCTGGGTGATCCTTCGGATATTCCCCAAACGATCAATGCAGACGATAATTTCGACATTATGTGTCATAAGCTGTATGCATCAAATATTGTTTCCCTGAATGAAACACTGGACCATCTGGAGGAAAAAACTCTTGACAAAGCCGTTAACCTTCTTTCAGAAGCGCGCCAGGTCTACTGTTTCGGTCAGGGCGGAAGCATGGTTATGGCTATGGAAGCATGGGCCCGTTTTTCCACGACAACGTCAAATTTTATCCATATTGAAGATTCACATATGCAGACGATGGCCGCCGCACTGGCTTCTCCCCAGGATGTTATCTTTTTCTTTTCTTACTCCGGTTCCACCAAAGATATGGAAGAGGTTCTGCAGCTTGCAAAACAGAGAAAAACACCGATCATTCTCGTCACACATTTTCCAAAATCCCGGGCGGCAGAATTTGCCGACATTGTTCTGCAATGCGGATATAATGAAAGTCCGCTTCAATCCGGTTCCATTGCCGCTAAAGTCGGACAATTATTTCTGATCGAGTGTTTATTCTATGGTTACTGTCGAAAGAATCCGGAAGTCCGGGCGGCCGCCCGCGAATCGACAGCTCAGGCCATCGCCAAAAAATTATTGTAATAAAAAACAGCCGTTTTTCTGTCACCGATACGATGCAGCAGAAATAAACAGCTGTTTTTTATAATATTTCTTTATTTCTTTAAAAGTTCTGAAGCAAGCCATGCCGCTCCTAAAAGTCCAGCCTGATTGCCAAGCCCGGTCTGACGGATTTTCGTTCCCCGGAAGCCTTCGGAAATACCTTCATCCACACGCCGGCACACTTCTTCAATAATATATTTCTGAGCAAGGATACCGCCGCCCAGCAGGATATCCGAAGGATTAAAAATGTGAATCAATGTTATCAGTCCGTAGACGATCTCGTTGATCCATGCATCAATCTCGGCCCGGATCTCCGGCCGTTCAAAGGCTTCAAAAATTTTACGACCGTTATCCAGCGCAGCATCCACAGCCATCACCCGTTTGACCAGCGCTGTTGTCGATGCATATTTCTCATAACATCCGCTGAATTCCACGTCTTTTTTTATAGCTTCCGGATGAACAACAATGCCTCCAAAGCTTGCTCCGGAAAATGTATTTCCTGTATAAATACCGCCGTTTAAAACGATAGCGCCGCCGACGCCGGTGCCATAGGTCAGACACAGGAAATTTTCGATACCCTGTGCCGCGCCAAAATGAAGCTCTCCGAGTGCCGCCGCATTGACATCATTTTCCACCGCAACGGGAACTCCGAATTCCTTTTCCAAAACAGCCCTGATCGCCATTCCTGTATAATTTGGAATATTATCATTGGCATAATGGATCTTCCCTTTTTGGGAATCCACCTGTCCGGCCGTACTGATACCGATGGCATCAAAATCCCCATAGGTATGCAAAATTTCTTTAGCACGCTCCATCAGATATTCGCCGCCCCGGCTCGCATTCGTATCCCATTCTTTTAATTCGCTGGCCTGGCTTTCATCCCAGATACCCGATTTGATCGAAGTACCTCCAATATCCAGTGCTGCTATTCTCATTATTTCACACCCTCATCGATTGCTTTCATGAAGCGCTGGGCAATTTCCAACGGACGTGTGATCGCCCCACCGACAACAATAGCCCAAATACCTGTCTGAAGGGCCTTTACAGCCTGATCCGGATAATGGATCTTTCCTTCACCGATGACCGGAATATCAATATCTGCTGCCAGACGGCTCATTAATTCATAGTCCGGTTCATCCTTCTTGGATGTATAGTCTGTATAACCGCTCATCGTTGTTCCTACGATATCCACACCGCATTTCCATGCGTTGATGCCTTCTTCATAGTTTGAAATATCAGCCATCAAAATAATATCCGGATATTTTTCACGAATCTGTGCAATAAATTCATTGATCGTTGTACCGTCGCCGCGTTTACGGAGTGTACAGTCGAGGGCAACCACATCAGAGCCTACTGCCACCAGATCATCGACTTCTTTCATCGTCGGTGTGATATAGCTGTCATATCCCGGATAATTAATCTTCACCAGACCAATGACCGGAAGTCCTGTTTCTTTTTTAATGGCTACGACATCACGGATGCTGCTTGTACGGATCGCCGGTGTTCCTGCTCTCTTTGCGGCCCGTGCCATCAAATACATGACCGAATCATCTTCCATGTATAAAGGTTCTCCCGGAATCGCCTGGCATGAAATAATCATCTTTCCATGAATTGCATCCAAAATTTCCTGTTTTGTCATAATAGACACACTCCTTTTTATTTAATCAAACTCAATGCCGCCTCATCGGCCACAACAGTCACATCATTGTGCATCTGCAAAATAGATGCCGGTACGCTGGAAGTCACAGCGCCATACAGAGAATCTCTCAAAATCTGTGCCTTATCTTCCCCGCTGACAACAAGAAGGATCTTCTTTGCCTGCATAATTGTTTTTATTCCCATCGTATAAGCCTGACGCGGCACATCATCCGCCGAAGCAAAGAAACGTTTATTCGCTTCAATGGTACTCTCCGTCAGATCCACACAGTGGGTCATTTTTTCAAAAACTGCTCCCGGCTCATTAAATCCGATATGTCCGTTATGTCCAAGGCCTAAAAGCTGCATATCAATACCGCCGACTTTCTCGATCACATGGTTATAACGTTCACATTCCTTATCACTGTCCATCTCCATACCGTTTGGAATGTTTGTATTCGCCATATCGATATTAATATCTTTGAAGAAATTTGTATACATAAAATAATAGTAGCTCTGGTCGTGGTCCTTCGGAAGTCCTTTGTACTCATCCAGATTCACCGATTTAACCTCTGAAAAATCCAAATCTCCTTTACGATACCACTCGATCAACTGCTTATACACCCCGATTGGTGTAGAACCCGTAGCCAGTCCCAAAACACAATTTGGTTTCATGATGACCTGGGCTGAAATAATATTTGCGGCTTTCCGGCTCATATCCTGATAATCTTTTGCTCTGTAAATACGCATATGTAACTCCCCCTTTTTTTATTTGCTCCGCCAGAGATTACTGGCAAGATATACGTTCTTTCTATCCTCATTATAGCATAGCGAAAATTATTTTCAATATTTGTTTTAAAAGAAAATGGTCAACATTTTAGGAAAACCACTTTCCACCATTCTATCTGCTCTCTTTGACCTTTCTGTACTTTGATGGAGTCATTCCATAAAAATTATAGAAAGAAATCAACTATTCTTCAAGACTTTTCGGGCATATAATTCTATTTGTACAAAACAAAGGAGGAAGTTTATATGATTATTGAAGAAAAGCCTTTCTGAGCTTACAGAACATACTCTGGAAAATGAATAAAAATATTCATGCTTCCCATATCATCAACAATTGGCTTTCACCCGTATTTTCATCAATCTGCTCATCCTTGACATGAAAGCCTTCCCCCAGATAAAATTTTAATGCTCTCTCATTTTTCGAATAGACGTGCAGCGTCAGACAGGATTTTAATTGTTTCACATGATCCAGAAGTATCTTTCCGAGCCCCTGGGATTGCTTTTCGGAATCTACGAATATTCCGGCGATATAATCCCCTGTCAATCCGATAAAGGCCGTCGTTTGCTGATTTTCTTTACAAACATAAATCTCGGCCTCCGGTATCATCTGCCGAACTGCCTCCTCATTGGATTTCCAGTACTCTTCCGGAACAAAATCATGGCTCTGAATATTTGTGTGAAGCCATATTTCCATAACCTGCTCCAAATCACCTTCACAAAATTTCTGAGGCAGGGGCCGGATGATCCGGCACGGGTTTCCTCCGGCAAGTACATGGTCCGGAATATCTTTAGTAACAATACTGCCTCCGGCAATCACCGTATCATTTCCGATGGTCACTCCAGGCATCACCTGCACGCCGGCGCCAATCCAGACATTATCTCCCACGGTAATCGGCCGGGCATACTCCAATCCCTGATTCCTCCGCTCTGCATCCATCGGATGTCCCGCCGTGTAAAATCCACAATCCGGCGCAATAAAAACATTGTCTCCAAAAGTAACCTTAGCACAATCCAAAATGACACAGTTGTGATTCATGAAAAAATTTTCCCCGATCTCGATATTATATCCATAATCACACCAGAAGGGCGACAGCACATAGAAAGATTTTTTCGTTTTTCCAAATATTTCTCGAATCAACTGTGTCTGTTCCCCGATTTGAGACGGCCGCAGCTGATTGAACGCATAACACAAATCTTTACATTGAAGCCGCTCCTGCATCAAATCTTTATCATAATTGGCATCATAAATCATTCCAGCCAGCATTTTCTCTTTTTCTGTCATTTAATCAGCTCCAATTTCTATCTATTTCCTCTTTCAGATCACAAAACATTTTATAATATATCTCTTTTGTTTTTCTCACAATATCTAACGCAATATCCCGGTTGTAAGCATGAGCCACATTATTCCGGCTGACTAACGCTTGCATCCATAATGCTTCATCAACAAGCATCCTTGCCTGGTAAGCTGTTTTTAATATTTTCTTTGGCGAACCCGTCTGTCCCTCTTCAAATCCATTACTCTCCAAAACCTCTTTGATGGCTTTCCATGACTGCTCAAAACATATTTCATATAAAGCAACCAACCCAGTCAAGACAACATTATCATAAGGTTCTTCATAATTATATATATCTTTTAAATTTTCAAGAGCTCTACAAAAATTTTCATATTTTTTCATAAATAATTATCCCCTCTTTTTCAATGGATTCTCTCAGCTCCCGTTGTACAGGCCCGTCTAAATTAACAACATCGAACTTTAACAATGTATACGTTTCTTCATCGACATCTATTGTAAAAGAGATGATGTCACCCCCACTGACAGCAAGATCAATATCACTTGTTTTATGATAATCACCGCGGGCTCTTGAACCAAACAAAATCACCTTATGAATTTTATATCGTTCTGCCAACTCCTGAATTTCTATTAAAACTCTATCCCTTATTCCTGTATTCATTTCTTCCGCTCCAGACCTGCTATTCCATTTTTTGTAAGTGCGATCACAATAACCTCTCATATATTAAATAAAATACTCCGAATTCATAAAGGGAATCACAAGTTCGCACACTTCATTTTCCGAATTCAGTCCCCAGAATCCGGTATAAAAGCCATCACCAAGTCCACTGGCAAACATGGAAAAACTATGGCCCGTGCCAGGTACTTCCCATGTTATAAAATCGCCGCCTTCCCGCTGTACCTCAGGCCACTCTCTATAACTCTCCGCAAAAAGTTCTGCAAAATAATCATCATATAGGTTCCCCGTCGGATGCTCCTGCTGCCATTTTGACTGAAAAATATCATATTCTCCGGCCACGGCTCCATCACAAAAACATGCAAGACCCGCATCCACACCAAAACCAGTCAAAATGCCCGGTTCATTCATCTGTTCGGAGGTCGTTCCTTTAGGCATAGCTATTTCATATCGACTGACACTTTCGTCTCTGACCTTTAATCTGGCCGCAGCGACCCGTACTCCGGCAATCGACGAATGACAGATCGCCAGTTCCACTGGGTAAGCCCCTACCGGTATTTTACGATTCAGCAAATCTGTATATCTTTCATTTCCCAAATATACCAGCGGATCCGCAATCACAATCTCTCCGCTCGGGAAATCTGTCGTTCCAATCTGAATTGTTTCCATTAACCCCTGGTTTATAAAAAGAATTCTTACTATTTCTACCGCCAATTAGTCACTTTTTAATAATACAAAAT
>CATZYB010000134.1 GCA_958426095.1 uncultured Lachnospiraceae bacterium | reverse complement strand
TCTTATACTCATATTCATTTATTTAAATTTTTATTTTATTTTTTTTATTTTCTATTAATAACTACTACAAAATTATTTCTACATTAAAAATTAACTCTTCCCCGGTTTTTTCAAGCAAATATGATCTAACTAATTCTAAAGCATATTCTTTATCATACTCCTGGACCACTGGACTAAAAATCCATCTTTGTTTGGACTCATCATTTTCGATATCATCATTTAAAAAATATAAACTGATTCTATAAGGTTCATCCTTATATCGAAAACTAAAATTTGCATATTTAGAAAATGTCACATAGGAAGCAATCCCTTTATCATTACTTATATAATATTCCCAACCAATTCCATCATTGCTCTTCCTTTTTTCAATATAAAATAAAGGGGCTGTTTCCCTATTTGCAATTTCTACCTGTTTTTGATTATTCTGATTATTTTGATAGGTAAAAACTGCCCCTACAAAACCAACAATAAATAATGTTGTGAGCCAACTATTTATCCCTATATTTTCATTTATTTTTTCCTTTATCCTTAACACAATTTTAAGATTTGTAAAATTGATAAGCATGAAAAGAATTACATATACAATTATTAAAACTATTATTAATTTCATTTTTCTTTTGCATTTTACGGAGCTAAATTTTTTACCATAAAATTTTATATCATCTACACAAAAAAATTCTTCCATTCCGCACAAATAAGAAAAAACTGTGCAGAAATAAACTCCATCAATTCATTTAACTCCCGTTTTGATATATTACTCCCATTACTGGCCAAAATACAACCACCAGCTTTAGTCAACCAAATCTTTGTACTATTTTGAACCGTTTGCTCTTAGACACATGAACATGAATAGGTTCTCCATTTTCATCTGACCAAAAATACACCTTATATCCGCTAACTATAAATAAACTAGGCAATGCGAATTCCTCCATTCTCAGCATATCTATACAGCAAATGAGCGTTGTTGTGCAAAAGCTGTTCGAAGAAAGCAATCTCCTCATCTGAATATCCTTGCTTTAATATCCACTTATATCCCGGCAACTCACATCTGGCTGAGTCAAAGCCATCTTCTGTTGGACGTTCAAAGTGCACAATAACTTTCTGTTTACCATCTTCTTCTATAATTTGAGAATGAACAATTTCCGTTTCGTCTGCTAAAGTCATATATGGATACATCATAACTTAACTCACCCCTTTTTGAATTTCAACCGCATCTGATACCAGACCACATTTCCATGAACAGACTTTGATAAGCCTTCACTCACAAAACCAAATTTTTCATAATAATGAATCAGCTTATCTTTACATGTCAGCACAATGCCTGCCCTTCCCTGGGCTTTTGAATCCGCAATCGCCTGTTTAATCAATTTTCCTGCATATCCCCGCCTGCGATATTCCGGCCGTGTATTGACACCAAAAATCATCTGCCATCTGCCGTTCTCATCGTGCATGCCCGCATTCTCATACATTTCATCGCTTAAATCCGGCTTATCAGTGACCAGCCCATTAACAAAGCCAACCAATTTCTCATTATCATATAAAAGCCAGAAATGATTCGGATAAACTGCCAGCCTGGACGCAAAATCCTTTTCTGTAGCTGCTTCCGCTTCAGGAAAACATTCCGCTTCCACAGCGGCCACAGCTTTTAAATCATCTATTGTTCCTCGTCTTATTTCCATGGTTCATCTTTCCATTCAAAATATTTTATTTATGATATGGCTCACCCTGTATGATCCGGTAACTGCGATAAACCTGTTCCAAAAGAATGACCCGCATCAATTGATGCGGAAAGGTCATTTTTGAAAAGCTCAGAAGTAAATCTGCTTCTTTTAAGACTTTATCTGAAAGTCCGAGAGAACCGCCGATGATAAACTGGATATGACTCTCTCCCTGAATTCCCAACTGACTGATTTTGTCCGCCAGTTGTTCGGAGGAAAACATTTTCCCCTCAATGGCCAGAGCGATAACCGTTCCGTCCCTGCGGATATTTTTAAGGATACGCTCTCCTTCTTTATCTTTGATCAAAACGATTTCATGGTCACTGGCATTATCCGGCGTCTTTTCATCTGCCACTTCAATAATCTCTGGTTTACAGTATCTGCCTAATCGCTTCATATATTCGTCAATGGCCATCCGATAAAATTTTTCTTTCACCTTACCAACGCATATAATGGTAATCTTCATATTCCGACCATCCTACTGCCCATTCAGTTTTCTCAAAATCCATACAACAACAGCCACCACAATGATTGACGGCAGCAGCCATATGATTAATTTTGTAACCAAGGCAAGAATAATAAACAGGATAACAAGAATCAGGCCTATAGTACCGTAAACCTTTATCTTTGTTTTCCATGTCGGCTCGACGCCCTCATCCTCGTCATCGCTGGTATAGGTCACACTGCTCCGATAATAAGTATTTCCTTCTTCTTCAACGCCATCGATAATATTATGGGCTATGATCCGGGCATCTCCAAGTTCTTCCAAAACTTCTGATTCCGGACGGCCGGCGGACACCTGTTCATCAATATAGCTTCTATAATAACTGATCTGTTCATTGACCTGCGCTCCATTTAACTCTTCGGAAAGAGTCTCCTGCAATACAGCCAAAAAATCCTGTTTCGTCATAGTACCTCCTCAATCAAAATGTGTATTGCCAACAACCGCAATACTGCATCGATCCTTCTGTAAATATTTCTCAAAAAACTGACGGACATCTTCTCTAGTCACCTGACGAATCCGCCGTAAATCTTCTTCTAAAGGAACGGCCCTGTCCCGAATCAAAAGGGACTTACCCAGTCCGCTCATCCGATTATAGCTGCTTTCATAGCCAAGGATCAACTCGGCCTGAATCTGCCGGATCGCAATATTCAGCTCATTTTCTGAAATGCCGTCACGGATCACACGGGCTATTTCTGCAAAAATCGCATCCATAACCTGCCTCGTCTGGGATGGCTGCATGGCCGCATATATCTGAAACAATCCGGCCTGCTCATAAGAACTTCCATAGGAATAAATCGCATAGGTCAGTCCAAGTTCATCACGGATTTTCATGAAAAGCCGTGAATTCATATTTCCGCCAAGTAAATTGTTGCCAACCGTCATCACATAACGTTCATCACTTAAGACGGTACAGCAGTCAAAGGCAAGACAGATATGATTCTGCTCGATATCCTTATCCCTTGTCCACATAACTTTTTTAAACTCCGGTGAAGGGCCCGAATCAGATCTTTTACCCTTTGGTATATCTCCAAAATAACGGCTGATCCATGTCATCATGGCTTCTTCATTAAAATGCCCGGCAACGGATATGACAATGTTTTCCCCCACATAATACTGTTTAAAAAATTGAAGAAGTTTTTCCCGGGTAAACCCGGATACAACGTCCTTCTCTCCGGATATAAGGTAACCAAGAGGATGCTTATCCCACACGGCCATCTGAAGATGCTCATGCACCAAATCCTCCGGAGAATCCTCATACATATCAATTTCTTCCAGAATCACACCGAGTTCTTTTTTTAATTCCTTTTCATCAAACAGGGAATTGCAAAGCATATCCCCAAGTATATCCAACGCCTGTTCCGCATAGATATCCAAAGTTTTTGCGTAATAACAGGTACAATCTTTACAGGTAAAAGCATCCATATTTCCGCCAATGGCTGTCATTTCATTGGCAATATCTGCCGCCGTCCTCCGTGACGTCCCTTTAAACATCATATGTTCGATCACATGGGCCATTCCATTATCTGCCTGGTTCTCATACATTGAGCCTGCCCGCACCCACACGCCGATCGACACAGAACGATAGGTCGGCATTTCTTCCATTACGATACGAATACCGTTATTCAATTTCCGCTCCTGCGCCATTCCAATCCCTCTTACACATAAAATCTAATAATAATGAGTATACTATAGTTTTTGTTAAAATAACAGTATAATTTTCGCAACTCAGAATTGTAACCTTGTCGTAAATTGTGTTATACTGTCTTCAGATGTATTTTAAGTCACTTATACAAGGGGGAAATGTTATGAAAATCGGATTTGACCCGGATAAATATATTCTCGAACAGTCAAAATATATTTTGGAACGTGTCAATAATTACGATAAACTTTATCTGGAATTCGGCGGAAAATTAATCTCAGATTTACACGCCAAACGTGTTCTTCCAGGTTTCGACGAAAACGCCAAAATCAAATTGCTTCAACAGTTAAAAGACAAATCAGAAATTATCATCTGTGTTTATGCCGGAGATATCGAGCGAAATAAAATCCGCGGTGATTTCGGTATCACTTATGATATGGATGTCCTCCGTCTGATCGATGACCTGAGAGAATACGGTCTTGAAGTCAACAGCGTAGTCATCACCCGCTACAGCGGTCAGCCGGCCACTACCGTATTTATCAACAAACTGGAGCGCCGGAATATCAAAGTCTATACCCATGAAGCTATTCTCGGTTATCCAACAGATGTGGACACCATCGTCAGCAGTGAAGGTTATGGACGAAATCCTTATATTACAACGACAAAGCCAATTGTAGTCGTAACAGCGCCAGGACCTGGCAGCGGCAAATTAGCCACTTGCCTGAATCAGCTTTATCATGAACACCGTCTTGGAAAATCTGCCGGATATTCCAAGTTTGAGACCTTCCCAGTCTGGAATATTCCATTGAAGCATCCTCTGAATGTGGCTTACGAGGCCGCCACCGTTGATTTAAAGGATGTCAACATGATCGACTCCTTCCACCTGGATGCCTATGGCGAAATGGCCGTCAATTATAACCGGGATTTGGAAATGTTCCCTGTCATCCGCCGGATCATCGAGCGTATAACAAATGAAACTTCCGTTTATAAATCCCCGACAGACATGGGCGTCAACCGGATCGGCTTTGGCATTATCGATGATGACGTTGTTCAGGAAGCTTCCCGCCAGGAAATTATTCGACGCTATTTCAAAACAAGCTGCGAATACAAAAAAGGACTCATCAACGAGGATGCCATGCAGCGCATGTATCTCATTATGGAAAATATGGGATTGAAACCGGAAGAACGGAGTGTTGTACTTCCGGCCCGTGAATTGGCTGAAAAATATAAAGGTATTCTGATCAATAACGATATCTGTTCCGTCACCGCAATTCAGATGGAAGACGGTCAGATTATTACCGGTAAAAAATCTGAACTGATGAGCGCCTGCGGCGCCATGATCTTAAATGCCATTAAATATCTGGCTGGTATTTCTGATGAGATTCCACTCATCTCTCACAACATTCTGGAGCCAATGATTCATTTAAAGAAAAATCATCTCCACAACAAATACACAGCCCTTAACAGCGAAGAAATCTTAATTGCTTTAAGTATCAGCGCTGTGACAAATCCTGTAGCTCAGGTTGCCATGGATAATTTAAGTAAGCTTCGTGGATTACAAGCCCATTCAACGATCATGCTGACCAGAAACGATGAGCAGACCCTTCGTAAACTTGGCATTGATGTGACAAGTGATCCATTTTATCCATCAGACAGCTTATCTTATAATTAAACGTTAAAAATGAGTATCAATTTTCATTCAAAAGAAATTGGTACTCATATTTTTTATCCAAAAGTTCATACTAGAATTATCTTTTAATTATTCAGGAGGTAATCACTATGAAAACACGTCGGACATATTTATTATGGATTCTTTCCATCTTTACAGCCCTTCTCATTACAGGTTGTTCCAGCAGCGATAAAGCCGGAACTCAGGCCCGAACGGATCTAACAGCAGATCATGTCCGGGGATTATATTCCGGTATGGCACGAACGGACGTAGAAGACCTGCTCGGTACCGGTGATAAGAGTCTGGCTGACCATGAAAAGATTGATGTTTACAGTCTTTCTGATGGCACGACCGCAGTTCTCCGTTATCGTGATGATACATTATTAGGCGCCTATATTCGTGATAAAGATAATATTGAAACTTCCATCTTTGGTCAGGATACGACAAATATGAGTGGTGTTAATGGTGTGACCGATACCAGCAGTTCGCTGGATAAGGACTCTTCGAACGATAATACCACAGATAAAGGTGCTATGAACGAGGATAACACCAATAATGAGGCTGGTGCTGCCACAGAAACCGAAAGCCAGACGACCGCCCGATAAACAACTTTTTTTCGAACCCTCAACAGCAAAACGCCGCCTGGAAAACCAGACGGCGTTTCTTTATTTATCCGTTACATACAATATGACTCTTCAGATTATTCTGCTGCCATTTTGATGTAGCCAGCAAGTCTTTCTTTAGCGTCTTCTTCATTCTTAACGAACATTTCTTCAGCAATTTCTGGGAATGTTCTCTGTAAGGAAGAATAACGAACTTCATTCATGATGAATTCTCTGAAGCTTCCTGTAGGTTCTTTTGTGGAATCAAGGATAAATGGATTCTTTCCTTCTGCTTTCAGCAGTGGATTGTATCTCCACATATGCCAGTATCCGCAAGCAACAGCTTCTTTAATTCTTGTTTGAGCACCGCTCATACCACCCTTAATACCATGGTTGATACATGGAGCATAACCGATGATCAGGGATGGACCCGGATAGCTTTCAGCTTCTTTCAGAGCTTTAACTAACTGAGCCTGGTTTGCACCCATAGCAACTTCTGCTACGTATACATAACCATAGGAAACAGCCATCATACCAAGGTCTTTCTTCTTCTGTTTCTTACCGGAAGCAGCGAATTTAGCAACTGCACCTGTTGGTGTAGATTTGGAAGCCTGTCCGCCTGTGTTGGAGTAAACTTCTGTATCATATACGAATACGTTGATATCTTCACCGGAAGCTAATACATGGTCTAAGCCGCCGTATCCGATATCGTATGCCCATCCGTCACCACCGAAGATCCACTGAGATTTCTTAACGAGCAAGTCAGCGTTCTTTTCGATAGCTTCGCAAGCTGCTTTAACTTCGCCATCACACTGGCAATCTTTAACAGCTTCTAACAATGCAGCTGCGGAAACCTTGGATTCTTCACCTAAATCCATAGTTGCGATCCAGTTTTCCATAGCTTCTTTTACAGCACCTGTAGCT
>CATZYB010000133.1 GCA_958426095.1 uncultured Lachnospiraceae bacterium | reverse complement strand
ATGGTCAAGAGGTCGGTCAGCGTCTGCGTCGGATGCTGGTGGCCGCCGTCACCGGCATTGATGACCGGAACAGAAGCGTGGGTTGCTGCGACGAGGGCTGCGCCTTCTTTCGGATGACGCATGGCAACAATGTCTGCATAACAGGAGACGACGCGGATCGTGTCGGCGACGCTTTCACCCTTGGCTGCAGAACTGTCGCCGCCGCTGGCAAAGCCTAAAACGTTTCCGCCCAGATTTAACATGGCTGCTTCAAAGCTCAGACGGGTTCGTGTGCTTGGTTCATAAAAAAGGGTTGCCAGTTTCTTGCCGTGGCAGACTTCACTGTACCGGCTTCGGTCTTTTGCAATATCCTCGGCCAGAAGAAGAAGTTCTTCGGTCTCTTCAACGGAAAAATCTAATGGATTAATTAAATGTTTCATAGACACCTCCATTGTCTTTTAAAAGTTTCATGCTTTTACTATCATAATACAATTTTCACAGATATACCATACAATTTTTATGAAAAGTGTAAAAAAAATTTCACAGAGTGTCGACAATTAATGTTTGACACTGTAAGATGACTATGCTATTCTAGGAGTACTGAATACCGTTAGGGTACAGTAGATATTTGGAGGATTTAATTATGAAAGGTACAGTGAAATGGTTTAACAGCCAGAAAGGCTATGGCTTTATCAGTGATGAGACAGGAAATGATGTGTTCTTACATTATACAGGGCTCAACATGAATGGTTTCAAGACAATTGATGAAGGCCAGGAAGTTGAATTTGATGTTGTTGAAGGTTCTAAAGGACCTCAGGCAACCAATGTGACCAAATTATAATCAAGTGTTCGTACCAATGTGCCTTTTCTAATATCATACATTTAAATTTTTAAATCGTTAGTATCAGAATTTGCAATATTGTCATAACGTGATTATCAGAAGAAGGCTGTCCATGGGATGGCCTTCTTTTGCAATAGCGCGCAGAAAAGGGAAGTGAATAATGAATTCAGACTGTACAAAACCATCGGATAATTTAAAAGAGGGAATTACGACAGGTACATGTGCGGCTGCAGCGGTTCAGGCCTCGGTGCGGTGGCAGATTTCAGGCCGATGTCCCGATTCGGTCCAAGTGGAGACGCCGTCAGGAAAAACAGTCCGGGCAGCTGTAATTTCTGAAGCTTTTCCGGCCTGCGGAGTCATTAAAGACGCAGGAGACGACCCAGATGTGACAGACGGCTGTGAAGTCATTGCCAGGGTAACTCTTTTTGAGGAAAAAGGCGATATTCGTTTTATCGCCGGAGAAGGCATTGGCCGGGTGACCCGACCGGGACTGAAGGTTCCGGTGGGAGAAGCGGCAATCAATCCGGTGCCGCGTCAGATGATCGAAAAAGAGATTCGCCGCTGTGTTGGGGATGTTGGAGCTGAGGTGGAGATTTCCATTCCCGGAGGCGACAAGCTTGCAGCCAGAACTTTTAATCCGAGAATCGGTATCGAGGGCGGACTCTCAATTTTGGGAACCAGCGGTATTGTGCGGCCAATGAGCGAATCAGCGGTCGTGGAATCATTGAAAACCTGTCTTTCCGTGGCAGCGGCAGCAAAGCCGGAATATATTTGTTTTGTTCTGGGAGAGACAGGGGAGCATCGGATGCGGGAATGGCTGACAGCCCGGGGAAAGATGACGGAGCATGTGGAATTTGTCCAGGTCAGTAACTATGTAGGATTAATGCTGGACGAAGCCCTTCGGCTGAATGTGGAAAAAATTTTAATCGGCGGTTTTGCAGGTAAGCTCGTGAAGCTGGCGGCAGATATCATGAATACCCACAGTCATGTGGCGGACGGCCGGATGGAGACGATCTGTACCTTTGCCGCATTGGCGGGAGCCGGGCGTCCGGTGATCGAGAAGCTTTATGAATGCCGGACGGTAACCGAGGCTGGACAGGTCTTAAAAGATTATGGATTGGAAGGGATATGGGATCCTATCAGTGATAAGGCGGCGGAAAAATGTCGGATGAGAATGGGCGGCAAAGGAAATGTGGCCGTTGTTTTATTGAATGAATCAGGAAGGCTTTTGGGCAAAAGCCGGAATACGGAGGCAATAACAGGGTGAAAGATATTAAAATTATCGGCGGCGGTCCGGGAGATGAGGCTTACATACTTCCGGCGGCCCGTCAGGCCGCAGAGGAATGCGATCTGGTCATTGGAGATAAGCGGCTGCTTGAGACTTTTGGTCTGGCAGCTGATGAAAAACATATATTTGAGATGGGACGTATAATGGAAAGGCTTGAATGGCTCAAGGTTCAGCCAGATACTTTAAAAGCGGGGATTCTTGTCTCCGGAGATCCGTTGATGTACAGCCTTTTTCGATTGGTACGGAGAGCCTTTCCGGATGGGAAAGTTACAGTCATTCCGGGAATCGGTTCGATCCAGGCTTTTGCGGCCCGGCTTGGCGAGTCCATGGAGGATGCAAAGATTCTCAGCGCTCATGGACGGGATATGACCGGAGAGTCGCTGGCGGCAGCGGTCCGGAAGTATCCGAAGCTTTTTCTCCTCTGCGATAATGAGCGGACACCGGACTGGATGGCCGGAAAGCTCATTGAAGCCGGATTGACGACGGTGGATATGGCGGCGGGAAGCCGGATTTCCTATCCGGATGAAATTATTGTATCCGGCGGTCCGGAGGAAGTACTTTGCGGCCCGAAGGCAGAGTCTCATGCACAGGACGGCAAATATCCGACGTTAAGTCTTGTAATGATCAAAAATCCGGCAGCGGCTCCGGCGTCCGGCAGTCTGCTGCGCGATGGGGCTTTCCTGAGGAACCGGACGCCCATGACCCGGGAAGAAGTACGGTGGATCGCTGTCGGTAAGCTGGAATTGTCAGACACTTCGGTAGTCTGGGATGTGGGGGCTGGGACAGGATCGGTTTCTGTGGAATGTGCGAGAAGATGTTCATCAGGTAAAGTCATTGCTATTGAAAAAAATCCGAGGGCATTGGAAGTCCTGTATCAAAACAGGGAGAAGCTGGCGCCGGAAAATATGGAGATTATTGAGGGCACAGCTCCGGAAGCTTTAAAAGGACTTGAAAAGCCAAGTCATGTTTTTGTCGGCGGCGCCGGAGGCGCGCTGAAAGGTGTATTGGAGGAAATCTGCCGATACGGAACGGGAATCCGGGTAATGATCGCCTGTGTGACTTTGGAGACAATGATGGAAGCCTATCATCTGTCTGAGTCCATGTCCGGACTTAAACGTCTGGAAGTGGTGACTATTCATATTGAGACGGGCCGGCCGGTAGGAAGCTATCATCTGATGGAAGGCGGTCATCCGGTGACACTGATCATTTCGGAGACTTGCAGCGGACAGGAGGGATTGGAAGCGTGCCAATGATAAATAAATTATGTGCTGAGATTTACGAAGATAAAAACGTTCGGGAAAATTTGATCGAGCTGAACCGGATCATTAAAGAAGATGCTTATCTGGATCGTTTTTTAGATGAATATTATGAACATGAGAGCGATTTTATAGATCTGCTGGAACACAGCGATGCAAAAGTGCGTAAAAACGCCGTAAAACTTCTGGGAAGGGTTGGCGATCCGATTCTTCTGGATGTTTTATTTGAACATTATCAAAGCGAGGAAACCCAGTTTTTAAAGAGCGACTATTTGGCGGCTTTGTCTGGGTTTGATTATGAAAAATATATTCCCGAGTTAAAAGAACGGTGGAAAGCTCTGGAAAATCAGGAACGAACGAAACATTCAGCGGAAGAAATCAAACAGCTGCAAAAATTGGTATGGAAGATGGAGCCGCCGAAGCGTCATACATTTACCGGAGACCATTTGGAGAATAAATTGCTTCTTATTGTTTCCGGAGGCCATGAGGATGAGGTGTTGAAGGAAGTCCAGGCGATTCCGGATACTAAGGGAAAAACGATGAGCGGCGGATGTCTGATAACGACAAAGCAACTGGCAAAGGTCCGGGAGGTCCGAACATACCAGGCTCTGCTGTTTGATTTTTATCCATCATCGATTCCGGCTCTTGACGGGGAGACGATCGGAAATACTATTTTAAATGCGGGACTGACAGAGTACATCATCCGTCGCCATAAAGAAGAACATCCTTTTTTATTTCGGGTAGATGTGCGGGGTGAAAAGGACATTGTTAAAAAAAATCAGCTGGCCAAAGAGTTATCGGTATGTTTACAGGAAAACAGCCGGGGAATGCTGATCAATGAATCTTCATTTTATGAAGTTGAAATTCGGGTGATCGTCGGCAGCAAAAGCAGTCGGGTATTTTTAAAACTGACCTGCATGCCGGATGAGCGGTTTCGATACCGAAAATATGTTACGGCAACCTCGATGCATCCGGCAAAGGCGGCGATGATCATTCACTACGCCAAACCTTATCTGAGAACGGATGCCAATATCCTGGATCCATTTTGCGGTACCGGCGCGCTTTTGATCGAGCGGGCTCTTGGAGCGCCATATAAAAGTATTTACGGCCTGGATATTTCAGGACAGGCTGTCCAGGCGGCCTGGGAGAATAGTTCCCGGGCGGGAGTGACCCTTCATTTGATCCAGAGAAACTTTAATGATTTTAAACATGAATATAAATTTGGCGAATTGTTTACGGATATGCCGCGTCAGAGTTCAAACCGTACCCAGTCTCAGACAGATTATCTTTATCATCTGCTTTTTTCCAGAGGCCGGGAACTTCTGGCCCCGGAAGGCGTTATGTTCATCTACAGTGAAGACGGAGCGGTGATGGAAAGAAAGCTGGCTGAAAACGCATGGCTTAAACGTCTTCAGAAAATTCCGATGTCCAGGGATAAATCGTGCTGGCTGTATATTTTACAAAATAAAGATAAATAACATATAGGAGTAACTTATGGCAGGAAAATTGTATGGCGTGGGTGTTGGCCCGGGAGATTCAAAACTTTTGACATTAAAAGCGAAAGAAGTACTTGAATCGGTGGATGTCGTGGCTGTTCCGGTGAAAGCCCCGGGAGAAGTAAGTACCGCTTTATCGATCGTGCGTCCGGTAGTGGATTTGAAAAATAAAGAAATTATGCCTGTTATTTTCAAAATGGAACATTCGCCCGAAAAACGGGCAGAGTGCCGGAAGCAGGCGGCCGGACAGTTGATGGAGCAGCTGGATATGGGAAAAGATGTGGCAATGATCGTTCTTGGAGATATATCCGTCTATAGCACTTACCATCTGGCTTTTAAATATATCCGGGAAAAAGGCTATGAGACAGAAAATATCCCGGGTATTTCCGCATTTTCCGGCGGAGCGGCCCTGGCGCAGATAAGTCTTGTGGAAGGCGATCAGAATATGATGGTGATTTCTTCTTTAAAGGGAACAGAGGCTCTGGAAGCTTCGCTAAAGGCCTGTGATAACCTTGTGGTGATGAAGGCGGGAAGTTCTATGGCTAAGATCACAGAAATTTTAAAAACCCGAGGATTGGAAGATAAGGCGGTAGTACTCAGTAATATCGGAATGGATGACGAGTACATCGGTCCGCCTGATGAGAACAGAAAATATGGCTATTTTACAACATTGATCATTAAGAAAGGCGGTCTGTAATGGTTCATTTTATTGGCGCCGGGCCGGGGGATCCGGAGTTACTGACGATTAAAGGGAAGAAGTTGATCGATTCGGCGGATGTGATCATATACGCCGGATCTTTGGTAAATGAAAAAGTATTGGAAGACCGTAAAAAGTGTGCTGTTGTCTATAACAGCGCTTATATGACGCTGACGGAAATCATTGATGTCATGAAAGCGGCGGAGGAAAAGGGCCAGTCGGTGGCCCGGGTGCATACGGGAGACCCATCGATTTACGGAGCGATCCGGGAACAGATGGACGCCCTGGATGCTCTGGGAATCTCCTATGAAGTCATTCCGGGGGTGAGTTCATTTTTAGCCGCTGCGGCGAGCATGAAAAAGGAATATACCCTCCCGGGGGTATCGCAGACCGTGATTTTAAGCCGTCTTGAGGGCCGTACCCCTGTGCCGGAAAAGGAAAAAATTCTTAGCCTTGCAAAACACCATGCTACCATGATAATATTCTTAAGTGTAGGTAAAATCGAAGTTTTGGTTCAGTTAATGAGTGAGTCCTACGAAAAGAATACGCCGGCAGCTGTTGTTTACAAGGCAAGCTGGCCGGAAGAGATGATTATTTACGGGACGCTCGAGACGATTGCCGAAAAAGTAAAAGCGGCTGGTATTACAAAGACAGCGTTGGTAGTTGTTGGAGATTTTCTTGGCGATAGATATGAACTGTCGAAGCTCTATGACCAGAATTTTGAAACCGAATATCGTAAGACAGGCGATTCAATTGATGATTCACATCAATAAGCTGTAAAAGACATCAGAGGAGGAGAGATAACATGTCTATCGCAGATATTGAGATGCTGTTTAAGTTCGTCGGCGGACTCGGCATGTTTTTGTACGGCATGCACGTGATGGCAGACGGACTTCAAAAGTCGGCCGGCGGCAAGATGAAACAGTTATTGGGTATCTTAACAAATCACCGGATCCTGGGTGTTCTGGTTGGCGCGCTGGTGACGGCAGTGATCCAGAGTTCGTCGGCGACGACAGTCATGGTCGTTGGTTTCGTCAATGCGGGGATTATCAGCCTGACCCAGGCTGTAGGCGTTATTATGGGCGCCAATATCGGTACGACGATCACTGCATGGCTTGTATCCATGAGTGAGTGGGGACAGATGCTGAAGCCGGAATTTTTTGCGCCGCTGCTGATCGGAATTGGCGCATTTATTGTTTTATTTGTCAATAAAGAGAAATACCGGCAGGTTGGAGAGATTCTTGTCGGTTTTGGCGTGCTCTTTATCGGACTGAGCTTTATGTCCTCGTCCATCACGCCATATAAGGATGCTCCGATTTTTGCGACCGCCTTCCAGGTACTTGGAAAGAATCCTGTGCTGGGCATTTTAACCGGTGCGGTGGTCACGGCCATTATCCAGAGTTCATCGGCATCTGTAGGTATTCTTCAGACGTTGGCCCTGAATGGTGTTGTCTCCTGGAATTCAGCGATTTATATTACTTTGGGACAAAATATCGGTACTTGTGTGACGGCTCTTATATCCAG
>CATZYB010000132.1 GCA_958426095.1 uncultured Lachnospiraceae bacterium | reverse complement strand
GAACCTTTTAATTCGCAAATATTTTCCGCGTCAATGCCGCCAATTAAAACGATCGGAACAGACACTGCCTGCCGGATCGCTTTAAACTCCTCCAATGTCATCGGCCGGGCCTCTGTCTTGGTTGAAGAACCGAACATCGCGCCGCTGCCGAGATAATCCGCCCCCTGGCGCACAGCCTCCCTGGCCTGTTCCACAGTTTTTGCCGTAACGCCGATAATTTTGTCCGGCCCAAGCATTGCACGGGCTTTCTCAGCACACAAATCTTCCTGCCCTACGTGAACACCAGCGGCATCACAGGCCTGGCAGACTTTCAGATTGTCATTGATAATGAGCGGAATGCCATAGGCATCGGTAACTTTCTTTACATCCAGGGCTTCACGGATGAACGCTTCATCATCCATCGCCTTTTCACGAAGCTGCACCAGGGTCGCGCCTCCCCGAATAGCCGCTTCGACGACCTCCGCAAGGCTCTGCCCCTCTTTTAGCCACTGTCTGTCTGTAACTGCATATAATTGCAATAAATTCTTATTCATTTTCTTATCCTCACTGCATTTTCACATTAAAATGACACGTTTTCACGCACGAAATAAACATCGTACCACATCAGGAACATATATACGACCCAGATTTTCTTGCTGTTATCCAGCTTACCCTTTTTATGCTGGTCAAGCATTTTTACCAGTTCCTCTGTATTGAAAAATGTCTTTGCTGCAGGACTTGTGAAAGCTTCCTTCACCTGATTATAGTATTTATCTTCTTTCAGCCATAATGTAATTGGTACAGGGAAACCAAGCTTTTTCTTCATTGCCGTTGCTTCCGGAATATGCCGTTCTGCCGCTTTACGAAGCGCATATTTTGTCGTGCCTTGGGCCAGCTTATACTTTGTCGGAATGGTTTTTGACAGCTTGTAAACTTCCTTATCCAGAAATGGCACTCGGGTTTCCAGAGAATGACGCATACTCATCTTGTCCGCCTTTAAAAGAATATCTCCCACAAGCCAGAAATTCATATCAATATACTGCATCTTTGTTGTATCGTCCACATTCTTCACCTTATCATAAAAAGGCTTTGTCAGCTTCCATGGTGATTTGGCCGGCGTAGTATTCTTCAGAATACGCTTCCGCTCCTTCACAGAAAAACGTTTTGCATTTCCAATGAAGCGATGCTCTACATCTAAAGCTCCGCGCATCAAAAAGCTCCTTCCCCGCACACCTTCCGGCAGCAGGCTTTCCGCCAGCTTACCGATCAATCGGCGCAGCCCTTTTGGAAGTCTCTGATATCCTCTTAAAGATACCGGTTCATGATAAATATTATAACCGCCGAAAAACTCATCCGCACCTTCACCAGAAAGAACGACCTTCACATGCTCCGCCGCTGTCTTGTCCACAAAGTACAGGGCCACACAGGAAGCATCCGCCAAAGGTTCATCCATATAATACTGGATTTCCGGCAGAACACTCCAATATTCCTCTTCTGTAATCAATTTACTGAAATTCTGAGTTCCAATCTTATCGGATAAATCTTTGGCGTAAGAAATTTCATTAAATTTATCGTAATCAAAACCGACAGTAAATGTCTTATCCGCTTTGGATATTGTTGCAATATAACTGGAATCGATACCGCTTGAAAGCAGAGAGCCGACTTCCACATCACTGATCATATGCGTTTCAACAGATTCTGCCATCTGTGCATCTATACGATCCACCAGCGCATCAAAATCTGCATTTTCATCAATATCATAATCCGGCTCCCAGTAACGCTGAATATCTGCTTTACCGTCTTTAAATACAATGCTGTGGGCCGGCGGTAATTTAAAGATGCCTTTAAAAAATGTCTCCGGAAGAACCGAGTACTGGAATGTCAGATATTCTTCGAGCGCTTCTGTATTTACCTTTTTCTCATATCCCGGATATTCCAGAATAGATTTGATCTCCGAACCAAAAACAAGATTGCCATTGATCACACTATAATAAAAAGGCTTAATACCAAAATAATCTCTGGCCCCAAAGGCAATATCCTTATTCGTATCATAAATCATAAACGCGAACATGCCCCGGCAGTATTTTGGTAAATCGGTTCCATATTCTTCATAACCATGGACCAATACTTCCGTATCTGAATTATTTCGAAATACATGACCCTTTGCGATCAAATCCTCTCTGAGATTTTTATAATTGTAAATCTCACCGTTAAAGACAATAACAATACTATTATCTTCATTAAACATCGGCTGTGAGCCATTATCCAAGTCAATAATACTCAATCGCCGGAATCCCCAGGCCGCCTTATCTGTGATAAACTGACCGGCACTGTCCGGTCCTCTATGTTTAATACGGTCCATCATCCGCGTCAATACTTCTTTGCTATCCGGTAATTTTCCTGTAAAACCGCATATACCACACATATTTATCGCCTCCAAATTTTTTCTAAATTTATTTTTCAATATAAAGCCGGATTAAATCCTCCGGTTTTTCCGCCAGCGCATGAGCATGATTATCCATCAGCTCTTTTCTGTCCCGAAATCCCCAGAGAACGCCTACCGTAAACATTCCGGCCCGGTTTCCTGTCATCATATCGACATTTGTATCGCCGATATACATGCATTCCTCAGGCCGTACCTCAAAAATCTCAGCAATTTTTAAAGCGCCCGACGGATCCGGTTTTTTCTCAATGCCATCCTGCTGTCCCTGAACCCAATCAAATAGATTATCTCCAAAAAGATTTGAAATCACTTTTCTTGTCTGAGCATGGGGTTTATTCGAAAAAACTGCCAGCTTTACACCCATGGCCTTTAATTTTTTAAGAATTTCTTTCATTCCGTCAAATACGACCACTTTATAGGTACAGTCCCTGTCGAAAATCTCACAGTAAGCCTGATAAACTTCTTCAAGATGGACCAGATTCTTGTCCCCGGCATCTCTTAACACCCGTTCGACCAGAGTTTTTGCTCCATCTCCCGCATAATATCTGAAATTTTCCGTTGGTAACGGGGCATATCCTAAAGGTTCAATAACCTGATTTGCACTTATAGACATAGATTCCAGCGTATCCGCCAGAGTTCCATCCAAATCAAAAATACAAGCTTTCATTTCATCTGTCTCCTAATCTTTCTGTACTGTATTTACTCATAGAATTATAACGCAGCCGCCGATAAAAGGGCAAGGATTATCTTGTGCGATTCCTCAAAAAGTGATACTATTAAAGCAAAATTTATCTGTTGCTTCAAAGGAGAAAATACTATGTTTAAAGAAAAAATACGAGCACAAATCCTCGGCGGATGTCTTCAGGATTACAAAAATCATCTATCCGGTCTGTACAAAGGTTTTTATATAACTCTGGACGGACTTCAGGGCCAGTATCAGGTGAAGATCAGCGTCAATCCGGCCGAACCGGCCGACATGGCTGCTCTCAGCAATTTTCTGAATAATCAAAAATTAAATCAGAAAAAACTTCTTACCGCTGTAACCGGTTCCCACAGCATCATACTTACTATTAAGATACCTTCTCTCAGTAAAAATATACCGGACACCGTCAACAGTATTATTGACCCGATCATTGATTATCTGATCAGCTATACTTTTACTTCCGGATGTTCCGAATGCGGCACTAATATGGAGCAGATTGACTGCTACGAAATCAATGGCAGCCACTACTTTCTCTGTAATACCTGTAAAGATAAAATTCACTCTTCCCTGCAGACAAACCAGCAGGAAATCCAGGCTAAAAAGAGCAGTCTTGCAGCCGGGCTCGTCGGCGCTTTTCTTGGCTCTCTGATTGGCTGTGTCCTCTGGATCCTTATCTATAAACTGGGCTATATCGCAGGAGCGGCCGGAGCTGTCACCGCCATCTGTGCTATGAAAGGATATGCCATACTTGGCGGTCATCTGGACAAAAAGGGAATCATTGGTTCCGTAATTATCATGCTGATCATGGTCTTCTTTGCCAACAAAATTTCCTGGTCCTGGGATGCTTACAGCGCATTAAAAGACTACGGATGGAGCTTCACCGAAGTTTACCAGGAGCTGGGCTACATCCTTGATGAAACCGACCTTGTTGGCAGCTATTATGGCGAGCTGGCCATCGGTTATATTCTGACTATCGCCTGCAGCGCCAAATCCATTATTAACGCTTTCCGCGAGAGTACGGGAAGCTACACCATCAACAAAGTCAATTAATATTTTCCATAAAAAAACGCGGCGGAGCCTTGTTTAAGCTCCGTCGCTTTATTTGTTCATCTTATTTATCTTTAATTTCTGCATGTAAATCCTGAAGGGATTTTACTTCACTGTTTCCAAACTGTTTGATGGACTTAATACCGCTTACTGTCGCCCGGCCTGCCGCCATTGTTGTAAAGTAGGAAATCTTCTTCTTAATCGCTGCTTTACGCAGGTAGCTGTCGTCAGCTTTCCGTTCCTGGCCCACTGGTGTATTGATGATCAAATCAATCTTGCCATTTGTGATCAGATCGAGCATATTTGGACGGCCTTCGCTCAGTTTGTTGACCATCTCTGCCTCAACTCCCGCCTCACGAATCACTTTGCATGTATTCTTTGAAGCGATAATCTTAAAGCCAGTCTCAGCAAATTCTTTTGCGAGTTCGGCCACTTCTGGTTTATCCTTATCACTCACGGAAATCAATACCGTACCTTCCAGCGGAATCCGTGTCTGGGTAGCTTCCTGAGCCTTATAGAAGGCTTCACCCCAGGATTTTGAAAGTCCGAGAACTTCACCTGTAGAACGCATTTCCGGTCCAAGTACCGGGTCTACTTCCTGGAACATGTTGAATGGGAATACAGCTTCCTTAACACCATAGTAAGGAATATGCTGTTCCTTCAATGCCGGAACCGGTGACGGTCTTCCTGTCAATTCGGATGTCACGATATCAATGGCTAAAGGCACCATGCGTATATTGCATACCTTAGAAACAAGCGGCACGGTTCTGGATGCTCTTGGATTTGCTTCCAGCACATAAACCTTGCCATTTTCAATGGCATACTGCATGTTCATAAGTCCCTTAACATGCATCTCTTCGGCAATTTTCCGTGTATATTCTTTAATCGTCTTTACATTTTCTTCAGAAAGATGTTTGGATGGAATGATACAAGCCGAATCACCGGAATGAACTCCGGCCAGCTCAATATGTTCCATAACAGCCGGTACAAACGCATGGGTGCCGTCACTGATCGCATCAGCTTCACATTCCGTTGCATGATTCAGGAAACGGTCAATCAAAATCGGACGGTCCGGCGTCACACCGACAGCCGCTTTCATATAGCCGACCATACTTTCCGCATCGTAAACAACTTCCATACCACGTCCGCCAAGGACATAAGATGGACGTACCATCACCGGATAGCCAATTTTATCGGCAATAGCCAACGCATCTTCTACTGTAACCGCCATACCGGATTCCGGCATAGGGATTTCAAGCTTATCCATCATGGCGCGGAACAAATCTCTGTCCTCTGCCAGGTCAATAACCGATGGTGAAGTTCCAAGAATCTTAACGCCGTTCTTTTCCAGGTCACCGGCCAGATTCAGCGGTGTCTGTCCGCCGAACTGGGCGATAACGCCCACTGGCTTTTCTTTCTTATAAATACTCAGAACATCCTCCAGAGTCAGCGGCTCGAAATACAGTTTATCGGATGTATCATAGTCCGTGGAAACCGTTTCAGGATTACAGTTGACAATAATCGTTTCAAATCCAAGTTTTTTCAATGCAAGAGACGCATGAACACAGCAATAGTCAAATTCGATACCCTGGCCAATCCGGTTCGGTCCACCTCCAAGAATCATGATCTTCGGTTTATCACTATTGACCGGATTCTTATCCTCTGCATTATATGTGGAATAATAGTAAGCGCTGTCCGGTGTTCCGCTGACATGGACACCTTCCCACGCTTCCTCAACGCCGAGGGCAATGCGGTGTTCACGTATTTCATCTTCAGAAATTTCAAGAATCTGGCTTAGATACTTGTCAGAGAAGCCGTCTTTCTTAGCCTGAATGAGTGCCGCATCCGATGGAAGCTGACCTTTGAAAGCTGCAAGTGCCTCTTCCTCTTCCACCAGTTCCTTCATCTGCTCGATAAAATAAGCCTTTACTTTGGTAATATCATGAATTTCTTCCACTGTTGCCCCTTTGCGGAGAGCCTCATACATAATGAAATGACGCTCACTGGATGGGGTGATCAGCATCTTCAAAAGTTCTTCTTTTGATTTTGTATCAAAGTCCTTCGCATGTCCAAGACCATAACGACCGGTTTCGAGACTGCGAATCGCTTTCTGGAAAGCTTCTTTATAATTCTTACCAATGCTCATAACTTCGCCGACAGCACGCATCTGTGTACCAAGTTTATCTTCCACACCTTTGAACTTCTCAAAAGCCCATCTTGCGAACTTGATAACCACATAATCACCATCTGGTTTATATTTATCCAATGTGCCGTATTTGCCACATGGAATATCCTTCAAAGTAAGACCCGTCGCCAGTTTCGCCGAAACAAGTGCAATCGGAAAACCTGTCGCCTTAGAAGCCAGAGCAGAGGAACGGGATGTCCTCGGATTGATTTCAATGATGATATCCCTGTCCGTTACCGGGTTATGTGCCCACTGGACATTTGTGCCGCCGATAACCTGAATGGCCTCAACAATTTTATAGGATTTTTCCTGCAGACGCTTCTGAACTTCCTCAGAAATCGTCAGCATCGGGGCTGCACAGAAGGAATCTCCGGTGTGAACCCCCATAGGGTCAATATTTTCAATAAAGCAAACGGTGATCATATTGTTGTCTGCATCACGCACAACTTCCAATTCCAACTCTTCCCAGCCAAGAACAGATTCTTCGACGAGAACCTCGCCGACCAGGCTGGCCTGGAGTCCGCGGGCACAGACAGTTTTCAACTCTTCTACATTGTAGACAAGGCCGCCGCCGGCGCCGCCCATCGTATAAGCCGGACGCAGAACTACCGGATATCCCAGTTTGTCTGCGATTGCCAAAGCTTCTTCTACAGAATAGGCAACTTCGCTCCGCGCCATCTCAATTCCAAGACTTTCCATCGTCTTTTTAAATTCGATACGGTCCTCGCCACGCTCG
>CATZYB010000131.1 GCA_958426095.1 uncultured Lachnospiraceae bacterium | reverse complement strand
CCGGAGACTGTTTTTTTTGATTTTCCATTATGCCTCACCTCCCATGATCTTCCGGTTATTTCTCGCCTGCAGGACATTGATCCCAAACAAAATTAAAAATGAAGCGATGATCATCACCAGCGCGATCGCCGTCGCACTGGCATAGTCATATTCCTGCAGCTTTGACATGATCATCAAAGGGGCGATTTCTGTATAATAGGGTTTATTTCCGGCGATAAAGACAACGCTTCCGTATTCCCCGATACAACGCCCGAAGGCCAGGCCCGTACCGGTGAGCAGGGCCGGCATTAATTCAGGGAAAATAACCTTTCTGAAAATCATCCCCGGCTTTGCTCCCAGCACCCGGGCCGCCTCTTCATATGTACCGTCCAGCTTTTCCAGCACCGGCTGCACGGCCCTCACGACAAAGGGGATTCCGATAAACACCAGCGCAATGGTGATTCCGATACGGGTGTAAGCAATCTTTATTCCAAATCTTGCAAAAAAGCTTCCAACCAATCCGTTATCTGCGGTCAGTGACGTGAGGGAAATTCCTGCCACCGCCGTCGGCAGTGCAAAGGGAAGTTCGATCATTCCGTCCATAATCCGTTTCCCCGGAAACTCATACCGGACCAGTACCCATGCCAGAATCAGTCCCATAACGGCGTTGATCAGCGATGCCGCCAGCGCTGTTATAAAGCTGACATAAAAACTGGAGAGCACCCGGGCCCTGGTAATGGTCTGTATAAATTCTCCAAATCCAAGCCGGCTTGTAAAAATCACCAGAGACGCCAGTGGAATCAATACAACACAGCTTAATATAGCAAGTGTAATTCCCATAGATAATCCAAAGCCGGGAATTACTCTTTTTCCAGTTTTTCTCATAAATAACTCCCTGATTCCTATTTTTCGTAAATCTGGTCAAAGACACCGCCGTCGGAAAAATGCTCTTCCTGAGCCGCATCCCAGCCGCCAAAATCATCAATTGTTACAAGATTAATATTCAGATCAAAGACGTCGGCATATTCCTGGAGAATATCCTGATTTAAAGGACGATAATAATTATCCCCGGCAATTCTCTGAGCCTCGTCCGAATATAGATAGTTCAAATATTCTGTAGCAACATCACGGGTTCCCCGGGCGTCAACGACTTCATCCACAACAGCTACCGATGGCTGTGCAAGAATGCTGATGCTCGGTGTGATGATCTCATAATCATCCGGATAGTCCTGAATGGAAAGAAAGGCTTCATTTTCCCAGGCAATAAGTACGTCCCCCTGGCCGTTTTCCACAAAGGATGTGGTTGCTCCTCTGGCGCCGGAATCCAAAACAAGAACATTTTCATATAAGGTCTTCATAAAATTCTTAATCTGCTCTTCATCGCCGCCGAATTTCTGATCCGCATAAGCCCAGGCCGCCAGATAATTCCAACGGGCGCCGCCGGAGGTCTTAGGATTCGGTGTGATAATACCCACATCATCTCTGACTAAATCATCCCAGTCTTTAATATTTTTCGGATTTCCCTTGCGGACAAGAAATACAATGGTGGATGTATATGGCGCACTGTCATCCGGAAACTCGTCAATCCAGCCTGGCTCGATCAATCCGGCATCCTCTACGGCCTTAACGTCGTATTCCAAAGCCAGCGTAACCACATCCGCTTCGAGGCCGTTGGCAACCTCCAAAGCCTGTTTTCCCGAACCGCCATGGGACTGGGTCACTTCCACATTCTGACCGGTTTCTTCTTTCCAATGCTCTGCAAAGGCCTTATTATAAGCCTCATATAACTCTCTTGTCGGATCGTAGGACACATTTGTCAGTGTCACTGTCTCTCCTCCGGACTCACCGGCAGAATTTTCGGATGAAGCCGTTGTACTTGTACTTTCCGAACCCTCTGCGCTTCCGGAGCCGCAGGCTGTCAAACTTCCGATCACTAATGCGATTGCCAATCCAAAACCAAATATATTCTTTTTCATGTTATTTTCCTCTCTTTTCATATTTTTTAACTATTTTCCATATTGTTTTCGGTCAACATCGGATCACGCCGCCTGCGACGGAGAATAAACTTTTCTTTTCCATCAAACTTACCTTTCCTTTCCAAAATAACAAAAAACCAGAGATTTAAGCATTGCCTAAACCTCCGGTTTTCCGGTCAGTTGGAATATTATGATTTCATACTTAATCAGTAGGTTTTATGTGTTATTGATTCTATACCCTGATTGAAAGTTTGTCAAGTAAATATTTCCAACTTTTCATATATTTTTTATATGCTTTATTTCTTTTTCTGATTATTCATTGAACAGCAATCCGGCTTCCCACCCGAAAATGAATCCTTATTTTCCTTTGCAAGCCGCTTTAAATATGCGTTCCAGCCCTTTTGTATGCGTTTAAATATATTCACATGATTACTTCCTTCCTGTCAGATCCTTAATGACTTCCCCCGCAATAATTAAACCGACGACCGACGGTACAAAAGCATTGCTTCCCGGAATCTGCCGGCGCTGTGTGCATTTTCTTGCAGTTCCCGGCGGACAGATACAATTTGTCCGGCAGCTCACTGCCATATCATCCAAAGGAACCATTGGTTTTTCTCTGGAATAAACGACTTTCAGCGAACGTATGCCTCTTTTTTTCAGTTCCCGCCGCATGACCTTTGCCAGAGGACAAACCGACGTCTCGTAAATGTCGGCCACCTCAAAGGCCGTCGGATCCATTTTATTGCCTGCGCCCATAGAGCTAATGACGGGCACCTTTGACTTATCGGCCTGTTCCGCCAGCATTAACTTTCCCGTCACCGTGTCAATGGCATCCACCACATAATCATATTTTGAAAAATCAAATTGGTCCGCCGTATCCGGCATATAAAAGGTTTTATACGTATTGACCACGGCCTCCGGATTGATATCGAGAATTCTCTCCTTCGCCACATCCACCTTGTATTTCCCCACAGTTTTCCGGGTAGCATAAATCTGCCGATTTATATTTGTCAGACAGACCCGGTCGTCATCGATCAGATCGAGGGTTCCCACGCCGCTCCGGGCCAGTGCTTCCGTTGTATATCCGCCCACGCCTCCGATGCCGAATACCGCAACTCGGGCATGCCTTAAACGTTCCATATTTTCATTTCCGAGCAGCAGCTCCGTTCTTGAAAATTGATTTAACATCCTCTTCCTCCAAAATCCTTTGGTCACCCTTCCCTTTGAATCGTCTCGTTCATGCTTCCGGTACGGTAACCCCGCAAATCCATTGTCACATATGTAAATCCATAATTTTGAAATTCAGAAAGAACTTTATCCCGTATCTCCGGTTGAAGCAATTTGTCAAATTCTTCCGGCAAAAGCTCTATCCGGGCCATCTTATCGTGAATACGCACCCGGATCTGATGGAAGCCCATATCCAATAATAGCTGCTCCGCCTGATCCACCATCAATAGCTTCTCCCGGGTAATATCCTCTCCGTAAACAAAGCGGGAGGACAGACAGGCGAAGGACTGCTTATCCCAGGTCGCCAATCCCAACATCTTCGACAGCTGCCGTATATCCGCCTTCGTCATTCCCGCATATCTTAACGGGCTCTTAATTTCCAGTTCGGCCACCGCCTGGAGTCCCGGACGATAATCTCCGTTGTCATCCAGATTAGACCCTTCCACAATATTTTCAATATGATCTGCCACTGTGATCTCCCTAATTTTTTCAAACAGCTCCCGCTTACAAAGATAGCATCGATTTACAGGGTTCTTACTAAAACCCTCAATCTCCAGTTCCTCCGATTCACAGATAATGTGGCGAATACCTTCTTTTTTACAGAATGCTTTTGCTTCCTCCAACTCCCTTTTCGGAAAGGAACAGGACGCCGCCGTCACAGCGATCACCTGATCTCCAAGAACTTCATGGGCCACCTTCAACAAAAAGGTAGAATCCACACCGCTGGAAAAAGCCACTGCAACGCTTCCCAAAGATGCAAGATAGTTCTTCAGTTTTTCTAATTTAACATTCAGTTCCTCCACGACCGCACATACCTCCTTCTCAACATAAGATAACAGAAATAAACGGCAGTAATCTCTGCCGTACTATTTTCTATTAATCCCATTGTTTTTATAGGATTATAGCATCTAAATATTGTTCTGTCAAATATCCGGGCGCTAAAAAAGCGGAACCAATTCTATAAAAATCGGTTCCGCCGTTTTATCTTTTGTGAATCCCTCGTCGTCTGTCAATTCATATCCAGATCACTTGTAAGAATACCGAAAGATTCTAACTTTGCTCTAAGAATACGCAATTGATAGTCTATTTCTTTTTCGCTGTCCTCAGCCCTTTTTATCCTCTGTAAGTCAGTGTACTTATCAATGAGATTATTTATCATCTCTTTTTCATTCATCTCATCACTCACTTTCAATCACCCGCCTTCTCAGTTCCCGTTCAGACATACACTGCCCGAATGGATATGTAATTTCTTTGATTATTTTTTTATTATACTGAAAAAGGGGTGAGGTGTAAAGTCTCATTGAAGCGGATTGTATGACGATTGATTACAGCTGCCGAAGGGCGTCCGGCGAATGATGGCAACAATCCCGCTGAACCTCGATCAACCTGGCTCCACATTGGGAATCAAGAAAAAGACGTATATGAAAAATTGTATCATGTTCAACAGAAAAGTCCTGGCTGAACGATTTAAACATTAGCGCCATTGACCGCAAAAAACCTGTCCTTATTTTCACAGGACAGGTTTTTATCTTCAAGTTGACCTATTTCTTATCCTTATTCTGATACAGGTTGATTTCGGCCCGGGCCATATCCTCCAGCGCCGAATAAACATCATCCATTGCCGGAAAATCGGACATCATCTGTTCTTCCAACATGGCGTCGCCGTTAAATAAAGTCTTCATAGACTTTTCCAGTCCCCGTATGGATTCCGGAATTTCTGCCGGTTCTCCTTCCTGCATGTCTGTCCCGTCCATTGGCCGGTCCGGAATCGCTGCCCCCTGCAAAAAGGCAATAATGTAATCCATTTTGTTTTCCGGTATAAGTTCAAGAAGCTCTATCGCCTGCTGTCGTTTATTCATTCTAATCTCCTCTTTCTGTACATTGTTTATCATCTAATTATAATATATTTATCCTGTAAGTGGAAGGGAATTCTTTAAGTTATCAGCCGAATTTCAAATCGGATTTTAAGTTGTTTCCCGGATTTTCTGCCGAACAGGAAGTATCATGGCCGGGGACACCGAAAGTTCATCCATCCCCATGCGGACAAAGTCTTCCGTCAAAGTCAGGTCGGCGCCGAGTTCACCGCAGATACCAACCCAGATGCCCGCTTTGTGGGCATTATCGGCAACCATTTGAAGAAGCCGCAAAATCGCCGGATGATGAGGATCAAAAAACGGATCCAGCTTTGGATTCTGCCGATCGATTGCCAGAGTGTATTGGGACAGATCATTGGTACCGATACTGAAAAAATCCACCTCTCTGGCGAGTAAATCACTGATTATGGCCGCCGCCGGCGTTTCAATCATAATACCTTCTTCCACATCACTAAAGGATATTCCCGTTTCAGAAAGCTCTCTGCGAACGCTGGCAGAAATTTCTTTAATCCTTTTGACCTCATCGACAGAAATGATCATCGGATACATGATTCCGATATTTCCATAGGCGCTGGCCCGATAAATTGCACGGAGCTGGGTTTTAAACACATCTTCCCTGTCCAGGCAGATACGGATAGCCCGATAACCCATGGCCGGATTTTCTTCCGGCTCCATGTCGAAATAGTCAATCTGTTTATCTGCGCCGATATCCAGGGTCCGGATGATCACCTTTTTCCCTGCCATGGTCTCCGCCACGGTTTTATACACATGAAACTGTTCTTCTTCCGTCGGATAATGATCCTTTTCCAAATATAAAAACTCACTTCGGAACAGTCCGATTCCGGAGGCGTCGTTTTCCAATGCGGTCATCACATCCGAAATATTCCCCACATTGGCGTAAAGATTGATCTCCTTGCCTCCCAACGTGATATCTTCCTTGCCCTTTAATTTCTGGAGCAGCTTACGCTTTTCCTGCTCGGCTTGCTGCTTTTCCTCCATTTGATGAAGCAGCTCCGGTTCCGGCTCAATATAAAGACAGCCCCCGGCGCCGTCCACCACCGCCGTTTTTCCTTCACAATCCTCTGGAAAATCGGCACCGACAATGGCCGGAATATTCATGGTCCGGGCCAAAATGGCCGTATGTGAATTTGCCGATCCATAACGGGTCACAAAGGCCAGAATCTTGGATTTATCTAACTGGACTGTTTCACTCGGCGCCAGATCATCCGCCGCAAGAATGACCGGATCATCCCCCTGGAGTGGATCATCCCCCTGGCCATTTAAAATCTGTATCAGCCGATTGGAAACATCCTTAACATCCGCTGCTCTGGCCCGCATATAATCATCATCCATCATTTCAAAAAGAGTGGAAAAATTATCGCTGGTCATGGCAATGGCATATTCCGCATTGACATTCTGCATCCGGATCATATTCGTAATGGACTCCACATAATCCATATCGGAAAGCATAAGCTGATGGACATGAAAAATATCCGCATTGGCCTCTCCAACCTCATCCAACGCCTTATCATAAAGCTTCTGAAGCTGATTTTCCGCTTCCTTTGAAGCGTTCTCATAGCGCTTTATTTCCTCTTCTGTCTGTTCCACATGACTCCGGATGACTTTTTTATCCTTTTTCTTTAAAATTCCAATGGGTCCGATGGCAACTCCGCCAAAAACGGATTTCCCCTCAATTTTAACCATTTCTCCAGCCTCCTATTGGATTTTCTCACTCATAGAATACTTCATCCAGAAACAGTCCCTGCGGCGGCAGCGTTATTCCGGCCTTCTCCCGGTCTTTCGTCCGGAAAACTTCTTTGACTGTTTCCGGCTCTCTGTCCCCGGTTCCGATCTCAATCAACGTGCCTGCCATAATACGAACCATATGATAAAGAAAACCATTGCCCTCAAATATCAGGTCAATCTCCCGGTCCTTCACATCCATATCAATCCGGCTGACCGTGCGGACTGTGGATTTATTCGTCTTTTTCACCGAAGAAAAACCCTTAAAGTCATGCTCTCCCAGCATGAGCGCCGCGCC
>CATZYB010000130.1 GCA_958426095.1 uncultured Lachnospiraceae bacterium | reverse complement strand
AATTTTTAGAAACGGCGAAGGTGGATATGGATAAGGCGATGGAGAACGCGGAAAAAGAGTATCAGAAACTTTTTAACGGACATGCGGAGGATATGCCGGAGATTTATATCATCAGTAATGAACTTCGGATACAGGGGGCGTCGGTTGTCTTTTATACGGATGTACTGGAGAAGTTTGCAGCAGAGAAAAATTCGGATTTGGTATTGCTTCCGAGCAGTATTCACGAATGGCTTGTTCTTACAGAAGCTTCGGCCGGGAATATAAGTGTATTAGAGGCTATGGTGAGGGATGCGAACCGTCAGGTCGTTTTGCCGGAGGAGGTTTTGTCAGAACACGTCTATAAATATACGCGCAGGAGCCAAATGCTTGAAATTGTCAATCCAGGGATGGATTAATGTGCGGAATACGGTCTTGATATGCCGATTTTCTTGCGATATAATAGTACGTATCTGATGAAAAGGAGTAAAAGCGATGAAATTTATTAAGACGCCTGTTAAGGGAATGTGTGATATGCTGCCGGCAGATATGCGCATGCGTGAGCATGTGTTGGGCATGATCAAAGAGAGTTATGCAAAATATGGTTTTATGCAGATAGAGACACCCGTAATGGAACATATTGAGAACCTGACATCCAAACAGGGTGGCGATAATGAAAAGCTTATTTTTAAAATAATGAAAAGAGGAGCCGATCTACAGCGGGCCATCGATTCCGGAAGCCAGGAATATGCGGATAATGGTCTGCGATATGATCTTACAGTACCTCTTGCCAGATATTATGCAAATAATAAAGAAAATCTTCCCGCACCCTTTAAGGCATTGCAGATCGGTAATGTATGGCGGGCAGACAAGCCTCAGAAAGGCCGTTTCCGTCAATTTACCCAGTGTGATATCGATATTCTTGGTGACGAGACGAATCTGGCTGAGATTGAGCTGATCGCAGCAACTTCGGATATGCTGTCCCAGATTTTTGCCGAGGCGGGCATTTCAGAATTTACGATACACATTAACGACCGTCGGATATTGTCGGCCATCGCATTGCAGGCCGGGTTTAAGGAAGAAGAAATTCCATCGGTTTTGATTTCTCTGGATAAATTTGATAAAATCGGTTTGGATGGTATTCATGCAGAATTAGTGGAGAATGGCTATGCAGAAGATATCGTAGAGCGTTATCTTTCCGTATATAAGGCTACAGAAGCCATTGACTGTGAGGAATTCTGCAAAAATATCGATGAAGCTTTTCTGGATGCGTCTGTGATCGATAATATTAAGGAAATTATTTCCTGCGCCAAAGCGATGATTTCCGACACGGTTACGATTTCTTTCGACCCGACTCTTGTCCGGGGTATGGGCTATTATACCGGTCCGATTTTTGAAGTCAGCATTAACGGCTATAATTTTTCGATTGCCGGCGGCGGAAGATATGATAAAATGATTGGTAAATTCAGTGGCCAGGACGTACATGCCACAGGATTTTCCATCGGATTTGAACGTATTATTACCATTTTAAAAGATAAGATGGATGACGGAGCTAAGATCGGCACAGAGAATCTGGCTATTTTAATTGCTAAAGATGTTCCGCTGGATAAAAAGATTGCTTTGTTTAAGGAAGCAAAGGCGCTGCGGGAGGACGGCGCTGTCGTTACGATTCAGCCAATGCGTAAGAATATCAAACAGCAGATTACAAAGCTTGAAAATGAAGGCTTTAATAATTTCAGAAAAATCTATAAGGATTAATCATAAGGAGAGAATAAAAATGTCTGAATCAATGAAGGGATTAAAGAGAACCCACCGCTGTGCGGAGCTTGACAGCGCCAATGTGGGCGAAATTGTTACCGTGATGGGCTGGGTGCAGAAAAGCCGGAATAAGGGCGGTATTATTTTCGTCGATTTAAGAGACCGCAGCGGTCTTCTCCAGATTATTTTTGAAGAAGCGGATGCGGGAAGTGAAAATTTTTCCAAAGCCGAAAAACTTCGTGCTGAATTTGTTGTGGCTGTTGTGGGCCGTGTGGAACAAAGAGCAGGCGGTATTAATAAAAACCTGAAGACCGGAGAAATTGAAATCCGTGCGACAGAACTCCGGATTTTATCTGAGTCGGAGACGCCGCCATTCCCGATTGAGGAAAACAGCAAGACAAAAGAAGACTTGCGTTTGAAATATCGTTATCTTGATTTAAGACGTCCGGATCTGCAGAGAAATATTATGATGCGCAGTAAAGCGGCGGCTGTGATCCGGAACTTCCTTACCGAGGAAGGATTTCTTGAGATTGAGACGCCGATTCTCGGTAAGAGTACACCGGAGGGCGCCAGAGATTATCTTGTGCCGAGCCGTGTCCATCCTGGCACCGTTTATGGACTGCCTCAGTCGCCTCAGTTGTTTAAACAGCTTTTGATGTGTTCCGGTTATGACCGTTATTTCCAGATTGCAAAATGTTTCCGGGATGAGGATTTGCGTGCGGACCGTCAGCCGGAGTTTACTCAGATCGACATGGAGTTGTCCTTTGTTGATGTGGATGACGTCATTGAAGTCAATGAACGACTTTTGGCCCGTCTTTTTAAAGAGATTATCGGTCTGGATGTACAGCTTCCGATTCCGCGGATGACCTGGCAGGAAGCCATGGACCGGTTTGGCTCGGACAAGCCGGATACCCGTTTTGGCATGGAGCTTCAGGATGTGAGCGACGTGGTAAAGGATTGCGAGTTTGTCGTATTTAAAGGCGCGCTTGAAAACGGCGGTTCCGTTCGTGGCATCAATGCCAAAGGTCAGGGCGGTATGCCTCGTAAGAAAATTGATGCCCTTGTGAAGTTTGCAAAGGATTATGGCGCAAAAGGGCTGGCCTATATTGCCATTCAGGAAGACGGCACGGTGAAATCTTCTTTTGCTAAATTTATGAAAGATGAAGAGATGAGCGCACTCATCCAGGCTATGGGCGGAGAAAACGGCGATTTACTTCTTTTTGCCGCAGATAAAAACAAAGTGGTTTATGATGTTCTCGGGGCATTGCGTCTGGAATTGGCAGAAAAGATGGAATTGATCGATAAGAATAAATTCAATTTCCTCTGGGTTACCGAATTCCCGCTGTTAGAGTGGTCCGAAGAAGAAGGACGTTATACGGCGATGCACCATCCGTTTACTATGCCGATGGAAGAGGATCTGCAGTATCTGGACAGTGACCCGGGCCGGGTTCGGGCAAAGGCTTATGATATTGTTTTGAATGGTACGGAGATCGGCGGCGGCAGCGTTCGTATTTTCCAGAATCACGTTCAGGAAAAAATGTTTGAAGTTCTCGGCTTCGAAAAAGAGGATGCTTATGAACGTTTCGGTTTCCTCTTAAATGCTTTCAAATATGGTGTTCCGCCGCATGCAGGTCTGGCATATGGTTTTGACCGTCTGATCATGATCATGGCCGGTATGGACAGCATTCGTGATGTTATTGCTTTCCCGAAGGTTAAAGATGCGTCTTGTCTGATGACCGACGCGCCGAATGTGGTAGATGCGGTCCAGTTAAAAGAACTTGGAATTGATATTGCCGAAGAGGAACAGATGTGATATTCTGTTACGGTAAAGTGACATTATAATAAATAAATCATGGAGGTACAAAATGTATTCATTAGATGAGTTGAAAAACACAGATCCTGCGATCGCTCAGGTGATTGAAGACGAATTGGCCAGACAGAATTCCCATATTGAGTTGATCGCATCTGAGAACTGGGTAAGTCATGCAGTCATGTCTGCTATGGGAAGTCCGCTGACAAACAAATATGCGGAAGGATATCCTGGAAAACGCTATTACGGCGGCTGTGAATGCGTTGATGTTGCTGAAAATCTGGCAATTGAACGGGCAAAAGAACTTTTCGGATGTGATTATGCCAATGTTCAGCCCCATTCTGGCGCTCAGGCAAATCTGGCGGTATTCTTTGCCATGTTGGAGCCGGGAGATACCGTTATGGGTATGAACCTCGATCACGGTGGCCATCTGACCCACGGAAGCCCGGTAAATATATCTGGTAAATATTTTAAAATTGTACCTTACGGTGTTAATGATGAAGGCTTTATCGATTACGACGAATTGCGCCGTATCGCTCTGGAAGCAAAACCGAAGTTGATCGTAGCCGGTGCCAGTGCCTATGCGAGAACGATTGATTTCAAGAAATTCAGAGAAGTAGCTGATGAAGTGGGCGCTTATCTGATGGTGGATATGGCCCATATTGCAGGTCTTGTTGCAGCAGGACTTCATCCAAGCCCAATTCCGTATGCCGATGTAGTGACAACAACAACCCACAAAACACTGAGGGGACCTCGCGGCGGCCTGATTCTTTCTAATGAGGAAGCGGCAAAGAAATTCAACTTTAATAAAGCTGTATTTCCTGGAATCCAGGGGGGACCTTTGATGCATGTGATCGCTTCAAAAGCTGTATGCTTTAAAGAAGCCCTTTCTGATGAATTCAAAGTTTATCAGAAACAGATCATTGACAATGCTCAGGCGTTGGCCAATGGCCTGATGAAGCGAGGCGTGGATATTGTATCCGGCGGTACGGATAATCATCTCATGCTGGTTGACTTAAGAAGTTTGAATCTGACCGGAAAACAGGCAGAAAAGATGTTGGATGAAGTGAATATTACATGTAATAAGAATACGATTCCAAATGACCCTCAGTCTCCATTTGTTACAAGCGGTGTGCGCCTGGGAACACCATCAGCCACAACCCGTGGATTGAAAGAGGAGGATATGGACCAGATTGCGGAAGCTATTGCATTGACACTGAAAGATTTTGAGACTAATAAAGAAAAGGCGAAAGCCATTGTTGATGGAATTACAGCAAAATATCCATTAAATTAGTAATAGATACAGCCAAGGCTCCGGTAACTGACCGGAGCCTTTATAATAAACGGGAGATGACTTAAATGAAAGTATTATTGATCAACGGAAGCCCTCATGAACATGGATGTACAAACCGGGCCCTGGAAGAAGTGGCGGCATCTTTGACAGTGAATGGTGTAGACAGTGAGATTTTCTGGATTGGAAAAGGAGCTATCCATGGATGTATCGCCTGTTATCAGTGCGGCGGCAGCAGCAATCATTGTGTATTTGATGATACGGTCAATGAAGCTCTTGTAAAAATGCAGGAAGCCGATGGATTGATCGTCGGTTCTCCGGTCTATTATGCTTCTTTGAACGGCGCTTTGAGTGCCTTTTTAGACCGTATGTTCTGCTGCGGCGACTGTTTTCATCATAAACCGGCAGCTGCAGTTGCTTCCGCACGCCGGGCCGGAACAACAGCGACTTTGGATATTATCCAGAAATATTTTACGATCAGCCAGATGCCGTTGGTTTCTTCCCAGTATTGGAACATGGTTCACGGCGCATGTCCGGAGGATGTGGAAAAAGATCTGGAAGGTCTTCAGACGATGCGGACTCTCGGTCAGAATATGGCGTGGATGTTAAAATGTATTGAGGCTGGTCGGAAAGCAGGTATTGATCTTCCGGAAACGGAGCCAAAGATTAAAACAAACTTTATTCTTTGACAGTTTTCAGGGATTGTAGTATTATAAAAACAGTATAATCTTTCTTCGGAAATGAGAAATTCTCTACTGGCGGTAAAGCCCGCGAGCAAAAAGCCAATCCGGTGCGATTCCGGAGCCAACAGACAGTCTGGACGGGAGAAGAAGATATATCATTATTACTGGATATAGTCTTCTGTTTCTCTATGGCCAGACCATATCAAAGAAATAAACATTACATCCAGTAATCAGACCTTGATTTCAAGGGAGTTTTCTGGATGTTTTTGTTTATAAGGGGGAGTGTTCATGGAAAACCTGAAAGAAAATAAAAATCCATTGGAGACAGAGCCGATCAGCCGTTTGATTTTGAAATATTCGGTGCCGACGGCGCTGACATTGATGGTCAATTATCTGTACAATATCGTTGATCAGATGTTTGTGGGCCAGGGGGTTGGAATTACGGGAATGGCTGCGACAAATGTGGCTTTTCCATTGACGATCATCGCCACGGCACTGGGTCTTTTGATCGGGGACGGCGGTGCGGCAAATATCAGTTTATGTCTTGGGCGAAAGGAGCAGGAGACGGCGGATAAAATCGCCGGTCATGCCGTGACTATGCTTGTACTCTGCGGTGGTGTTCTGTGGCTTGTGTGCAATTTGTTTGCTCCCGGAATTGTTCAGCTTTTTGGGGCAACGGAGACAGCTTTTCAGGATTCTCTGATGTATACCCGGACTATTGCCTGGGGTCTGCCATTTTTAATGGTATGTACATCGTTGACAGCGATCATACGTGCTGACGGTAATCCAAAGTATACGATGAAATGTATGATGACAGGCGCGGTCATCAATATCGTTCTCGACTGGCTGTTTATTTTCCCGTGTCATATGGGTGTGTTTGGGGCCGGATTGGCTACAGTTATTGGACAGATCGTTTCCGGAAGTCTTTGTTTTGCATATCTTAGAAAATTGAAAACGGTACATATACATAAGGATGCGCTGAAATTGACAGGGCCGCTGACCGGGAAAATATTGTCGCTGGGCTTTCCAAGCCTGATTACCCAGATCATGACGGCGGCTGTACAGATTATTATGAATAATTTAATGACTATTCATGGAGCGCAGAGTATATATGGAAGTGATATCGCTCTGTCGGTCTATGGTATGATGATGAAGGTTTATCAGATTGCCCATGCTATGTTTGTCGGTGTTTCATCGGCCACTCAGCCGATCAATGGATATAATTTCGGAGCGAAGCACTATGACAGAGTACGGAAAACCTATAAAACAGCCGCAGCCATTGCAATTATTATTTCGACCTTATGGTTTGGCATTTATCAATTGCTGCCGGGACAGATTGCCGGTCTTTTTGTATCGGGTAATCCTTTATATACAGAGTGTGCAGTCCACTGTTTTCGGGTCTATATGATGGCATTTTTCCTTTATGGTCTTCATATGACGACGGCCTCCTTTTTCCAGGGGATAGGAAAACCATCCAGAGCATTGATCATTTCACTGGTGCGTCAGGCGGTGCTTATGATTCCTTTGTCACTTATTTTATCCGGGAAATTTGGCCTGAATGGGGCGCTGATGGCAGCGCCTATTACGGATACATTGGTTTTTGTACTTGCACTGACCCTGGCGGTAAACGAGTTTCGTCAGTGGAAGAAAAAAGGATATTAGAGATGAACGCGTACGAAAACTTGCAGACCAGATTCAGATGTTGAAAAACAGTCAGGAAATATAACAC
>CATZYB010000129.1 GCA_958426095.1 uncultured Lachnospiraceae bacterium | reverse complement strand
GTGTTTTTGATAAAAATCAGGATTATTGAATAAGATGGTTGCATAATTCGGTTTGACTGGATGAAATAATACAAGTATAATTAATAAAAATGTACTATTTTATGGTAGACAGATTGTTGAAAAGCGGAGGTACAGGCATGGAAGGTGCAAGTTTACCCTTTGTTTCGGTAGTGATTCCGGTAAGGAATGAACATAAATATATACGGGCCTGTCTGGATTCGGTACTCAGACAGGATTATCCGCAGGACAGGCATGAGGTGCTGTTGGCGGTAGGGCCATCGGAAGATGATACGGAAGAAATCATTCGAGAGTATGAAGAGCGTTATGAACACATTCATATGTTGAAAAACCCGAAAGGGACGATCTCCTGCGGAGTGAACATTGGCATTCGAGCCGCCAGGGGGGAATATATCGTCCGGCTGGATGCCCATACGGAATTTGCCGGAGATTATATATCGAAATGTATCGAATATTTGTTAAAGACAGGCGCCGAAAATGTGGGCGGGCCAACGGTGGTAAGAGGTAAAAATCCGGTTCAGCGGGCTGTGGCGGCCGCCTATTATTCTCCGTTTGCTCTGGGCGGCGGAAAACAGCATATCAGAGATTATGAAGGCTACAGTGATACGGTTTCTTTTGGAGCTTTTAAGAAGTCTATGGCGGAAAAAGTCGGTTTGTTTGATGAGTCGCTTATTTTGAATGAAGACGACGATTTTAATTTTAAGATCAGCGAAGCCGGAGGAAAGATTTTTATATCCAGCGAAATCCACAGCACCTATTATCCTCGGGATACCTATCTGGGGCTGGTCAAACAGTATTTTGGTTATGGCTTCTGGAAGGTTGCGGTTATAAAGAAACATCATAAACCGGCCAGGTTGTCCCATCTTGTTCCGATGATGTTTGTTTTGTTTTTGATATTCGGAGGATTATTCAGTTGTTTCAGCCAAAGATTTCGGAAGCTTTATGCCGGCGTACTGGGACTTTACGCGGTAATGGATGCAGGAGCTTCATTGAAATTAAAAGTTGAGGACGACACGGATGGCTTTATGCTGCGGCTGAGATTGCTGTTGATTCACTTGTTGCTGCATGTTTCCTATGGATGCGGTTTTATTGCGGGAATACTTCGATTCGGACGCCGATGAACGGAGGCGGCGACGGCTGCAATACGTTGACAAACCTGTGCAAAAGCTTTAGAATAAAAAGGATATAATAGAAAATTCAGGAAAGAGAACCCATTATGAGTGAAAAGATATTAACGGTTGTTGTACCGAGTTATAATGTGGAAGCCTATTTGGAGGAGACATTAACTTCCTTTATCCATCCGGATATTATGGAGGATCTGGAGGTCCTTGTTGTCAATGATGGTTCTGCGGACAGAACAGAGGAGATCGGTAAAAGGTATGAGACGGAGTATCCGCAGACTTTCCGTGTGATCACAAAAGTGAATGGCGGTCACGGCTCTACGATTAACCGGGGAATTGAGGAAGCGGCCGGAAAGTATTTTAAAGTCGTTGACGGTGACGATTGGGTGGATACGGAAAATTTCCGCCGTCTGGTCAAAATGCTGAAACGGCTGGATGTGGATGTAGTCGGGAGTAATTATACCATGGTGGACCACACAACCCGGAAACCGGCAAAGCTTCAGGAATATCCATTTGAAAAGGTGGAATATGGAAGGATTTATCGTCTGGAAGAGGCGGCCGGAAAAGTTACGGTGCCAATGCATGCGATGACGATCAAAACAGAGATTTTGCGGAAGATGCGGGTAAAAATTGACGAGCATATGTTTTATGTGGATATGGAATATATCACATTCCCGATCCCCTATGTGGAGACGTTGATTTTTCTTGAACCATCCGTATATCGGTATCGTCTGGGACTGCCGAATCAAAGTATGTCAATTAAGAAAATGCAGGCGAATCTTAAAAATCATCTGCATGTTTTGCTGCGTCTGGAACGGTATGCAGAGCATATGGATGATAAATTAAGCGAAGCCCAGCGACAGTACATCAATGAAATCCTTGGATGGATGATCGGAAGTCAGATGAAGATCTATATCAGTTTTCCATTGGGCAGCGGCAAACGTAAAGAGGCGATGGCATTAGATGCTTTTATAAAAAAGCGTAATCCCGGAGCTTACTATAGTGTAAAAAATAAAGCGGTATGGTTTATGCGGTATACGGGATTTTTAACTTTCCCGGCGGCGGTATTGGCATTTAAACACCGCAGAAATTCTTATTAAAATACGCGTAAGGAGATTCTTGGTATGAATCTGATGATGGAACGGTTGAACACACTTTTTCGATATAAAGATTTATTGCGGGAACTGGTTGTCCGGGATTTGAAGTTAAAGTACCGGAGAAGCTTTCTCGGCTATTTGTGGAGTATTTTAAATCCGCTGCTGATCATGCTTGTTATGGTAGCTGTGTTTTCTCATATGTTCCGGGCAGGAATTGAAAATTTCCCGGTTTATTTATTATCCGGGCAGGCAGTTTTTGATTTTATTCGGAATTCCACGACAATGGCTATGTATTCAGTGCTGGATAATGGAGCGTTGATCAAAAAGATTTATGTTCCGAAATATATTTTTACATTGTCAAAGGTCACAAGTACCATGGTAGATTTTGTATTCTCCCTGGGAGCGTTGGTTCTCGTTATGCTTGTGACGCGTTCGGCATTTACACCGTATTTGCTGGCAACGCCGATTTTAATTATTCAGGTGTATATTTTTGCCTGCGGTATGGGATTTTTTCTTTCGGCAGCAAATGTTTTTTTCAGAGATATTCAGTATATTTATGGAGCTTTTCTCGTGGCGTGGCAGTATATCACACCATTGTTTTATCCGATCGATCTGCTTCCCCAGTGGCTTCGGACGATTGTTGAATGGGTCAATCCGGCCTGGTATTATGTGGAGCATTTCCGGGACCTTGTTCTCTATGGTTGTTTTCCGACAATGAGAGTATTTGTGGGCGGCTGGATCTGGGCTTTTATCATGCTGGCTTTAGGCCTGTTTGTATTTAAAAAGACTCAGGATAAATTTATCTTATATTTATAGGAGCGCAGAAGATGGAACAGGATTATATAGTTGACATTGATCATTTGACGATACGGTTCAATCTGGCATCGGAAAAGATCAGTGATTTAAAGGAATATTTTATAAAACTCATTCGGCGGGAATTGATGTTTCAGGAATTTCTTGCGCTTCAGGATGTCAATCTGAAAGTAAAGCGGGGGGAGTCCTGGGGACTGATCGGCGTGAACGGCTCCGGAAAATCCACGCTGCTGAAATCTACCTGCGGCATTTTAAAACCGTATAAAGGGAGCATAAAAATTAACGGAAGCATCGCTCCGCTGATCGAGCTTGGCGCCGGATTCGATTACAATATGACGGCCCGGGAAAATATTTTTCTGAACGGTACAGTACTGGGCCATTCCAGAAAATTTATGCAGGAGCATTTTGATGAAATTGTGGATTTTGCAGAGCTGCATCAATTTCTGGATGTACCTATTAAAAATTTTTCTTCCGGTATGCAGGCCCGTTTGGGCTTTGCCATTGCGACAATGGTGCGTCCGGATATCTTGGTAGTCGACGAGATTTTATCCGTCGGCGATTATCAGTTCCAGCAGAAATGTTATGGGCGTATGCGGGAAATGCTGGACGGCGGAACAACGCTGCTCTACGTGTCTCATGATATCAATTCTGTGCGTGAACTTTGCGATCACGCCATCTGGCTGGAAAAAGGCCGGGTACGCAGAAGCGGCCTGGTTGGCGAAGTCTGTGATGAATACATGCAGGTGAACAGATAGGAGGAAAAAATGATGGGAAGACCAAAGGTATCAGTTGTTGTACCGATTTATAATGTTGAAAAATATTTGCGTCAATGTCTGGACAGTATTGTGAATCAGACATTAAAAGATATTGAAATTATATGTGTGGATGACGGCTCTACAGATTCATCTCCGGCAATTATTCAGGAATATGTCGAAAAAGATGCCCGGGTGAAAGTGATCACAAAGCCGAACAGCGGATATGGGAATTCCATGAACCGCGGCTTTGATATGGCCGAGGGTGAATATGTCGGTATCGTGGAATCTGATGACTATGCAGAAGCGGATATGTTTGAAAAACTGTACCGGATAGCGAAAAAAGATCAGTTGGATGTTGTAAAATCCGGTTATTATTTTTATTATTCCGTTCCGAGAGAAAGAAATGAAAAGGTGGAGATCGTTTCTAAGGCCAGGGAAGGCGTTACCTTCTGCCCGGCAACAGATTTCAGAGCCCCGATGGAAATGGTGGACTTTTTTAATTTGAAGCCGACCATTTGGTCTGCGATTTATCGTCGGGAATTTATTCGGGAAAATAATATCCGGTTTAATGAGACGCCGGGAGCCTCCTTCCAGGATTCGAGCTTTAATTTTAAAGTGATGGCTTTAGCAAAGAGAGTACAGCTGACCCGTGACGCGTTCCTGCATTATCGTCAGGACAATGAAAGTTCCTCGGTGAATTCTCCGGGTAAAGTATTCTGCGTATGTGATGAATATGCAGAAATGCAGCGTTTTTTGGATACGAATCCACTGAACCGCGGCCGTCTGGAATTTGTGTGCAAACGTATCAAATATGATACCTACATGTGGAATTTTGAAAGATTGGCGCCAAAATATAAATACATTTTCATTGAGCGTGCCGCTATGGAGTTTCGGGATGACTTTGAAAAAGGCACGATGAATCCGAAATATTTTGAAGATTATAAGTGGAAAGATGTTAAGAAGTTAGTAGAGGACCCTGCGGTATATTACACTCAGAAAGCATTGAACCAGCCGGGATATACGTCGAAAGCAGTCCGTGAGATCAAGAATTCTTATTCCTATAAGATCGGGCGATTGATCACGTTCTTCCCGAGGAAATTCCTTGGCGGGATTCAAAGCGTAAAAGACGACGGAATTAGATATACATTTAAGCTTGGATGTAAGAAGATTGCGAGGGGAATAGCATGGTTAAAAGACCAAAAGTCTCGATAATTTTGCCGATATATAATGTGGAAGATTATCTGAGCCGGTGTCTGGAAAGCTTGATCAATCAGACCCTGCTTGATATTGAGATTATTGGCGTCAATGATGGAAGCAAAGATCATTCTGCGGATATTTTGCGCCAATATATGGCATTGGACAGCCGGATCCAGATGATCGATAAGGAAAATGGGGGTACAGCCTCAGCCAGGAACGCCGGGTTGGATGCTGCTTCCGGTGAAATGATTTTCTTTCTTGACCCGGATGATTATGTTGCTAAAAACGCCTGTGAAAGGATTTATGAGGAACATTTGAGCTATGGCGCGGACATTATTGTGTTCGGCTCTACACCGTTTCCTGAAATACCTGAACCGGATGATTGGATCGTCTGGGGATTGAGCAGTAAAGATGTTTATTATCCGGAATTTGAGCCGGATGCACTTTTTAACGAGCCGGGGGGCAATCCCTTTGTGTGGAATCGGGCGTTTTCCAGAAAGTTTTTAAAGAAGAACCATCTGAGATTCTCAGAGGAAATACCTTTTGGTGAAGATCTGGTATTTATTTTTCAGGTTATGCCGATGGCGAAAAGTATTCAGTTTATCAGTGATAAGCTTCACTTTTATCAGTGTTTTCGCCAGGGTTCATTGATGAACAGGTATGGCGGTGCAAATGAACGGAAGTTAAGGCAGCACGTTTATAATATGCGGATAATCACAGAGTTTTGGTATAAAAAAGGTTTTCTGAAAAAATGGAGCCGGCCTTATACGGCATGGTTTATACATTTTATTGGATCAGATCTGGTCGTGGACCGTCCGGCCAATGCCAGACAATTGATAAATGAAGTTATAAAAATTATGGATGACTATCATATGACCGGAGGAAGAATGAAGATCAGGGCTCTCCAGGCCTTTTGTAAAGTGATCGGATAGGAGGTATGGTGTGAAATACGATTATTTAGTTGTAGGCGCGGGTTTATTTGGTTCCGTATTTGCCTATGAAGCGAAAAAGAGAGGAAAGACTTGTCTGGTGATAGACAAGCGGCCGCATATCGGAGGAAATGTTTATTGTGAAGAGATTGAAGGGATTAACGTTCACAAATATGGGGCGCATATTTTCCATACGTCGAATAAGGCAACGTGGGAATATGTGAATCAGTTTGCCGAGTTTAATAATTACATCAATTCTCCGGTAGCCGTCTATAAGGATGAGCTGTATAATCTGCCGTTCAATATGAACACTTTCAGCAAAATGTGGAATATCCGTACACCGCAGGAGGCAAAGGATATTATTGCAAAACAGATCGAGGAGCTTCATATCGAAGAACCGAAGAATCTGGAGGAACAGGCTTTGTCCCTGGCCGGACGGGATGTATATGAGAAGCTGGTCAAAGGATATACAGAAAAACAGTGGGGCCGCGACTGCACGGAGCTTCCGGCATTTATCATCAAACGTTTGCCGCTGCGTTTTACCTACGATAATAATTACTTTAACGACCGTTTCCAGGGAATTCCTATGGGCGGATATACGAAAATTATCGAAAAAATGCTGGACGGCATTGATGTGAAAACAAGTACAGATTATTTTGAATTTATCAGAGAAAATCCGGATATCGCAGAAAAGACCTTATTTACCGGTATGATCGATGAGTTTTATGGATATAAACTGGGCGCTCTCGAATACCGTTCAGTGCGTTTTGAGACAGAGGTGCTTGACTGTGATAATTATCAGGGAAATGCAGTTGTAAATTATACGGCAAGAGAAGTGCCATATACGCGTATTATCGAACACAAGCATTTTGAGTTTGGCAAACAGGAAAAAACGGTGATTTCCAGGGAATATTCTTCCGAGTGGAAAGTAGGTATGGAGCCGTATTATCCGGTGAATAATGACGCAAATAATGCGTTGTTTAAGAAATATAAAAAATTGGCAGCAGAGGAGGATAGGGTTATATTTGGCGGTCGTCTTGGAAATTATCAGTATTACGATATGGATAAGGTTATCGAGGCGGCGCTCGAATTGGTTTCAAAGGAATTATAAGTCCGTATAGGGGGGAGCGGACGAAGGGTTATATTTTAATAAAGGGGTGAAGCCGTGGATATTCGACAATTGGAGTATTTTGTAGAATTGGCTAAGACAAGGAACTTCCGTAAGGCGTCGGAGCATTTGCATCTTTCGCAGCCGGCATTGAGCAAGAGTATCCGCATTCTGGAATCGGAGCTGAATACGGTGCTGATCGAGAGAACGAATAAAAGTTTTGAGCTGACCGATACGGGACAGGCGCTGCTTCAGAAATCGGTATTTTTGATCCAGCAGTTTCAGGACATTTATAAGA
>CATZYB010000128.1 GCA_958426095.1 uncultured Lachnospiraceae bacterium | reverse complement strand
GCATCGTTGTTGTACACATAGTTTGTGAAGCTGTGATTATCCGGATCGACGTCGCCGTATTGCCTTCCGCAGTCGTCGCACACCGCCGGATCCGTGCATGTGGCTGTTCCGCCCGCATGGGTGTGCTCGCCGATGCGGATGTATTTCAAAGCGTAAAGCGCATTCATTGCGTCGGCGTCAAAATTCACGGTCGCATCATAAGGAGATTCTGCTCCTTCATTAAAATGTACGGCGGCTGAACCGTCATGGTTCGCATCATCCACCTTTAACTCCATAAGCTTTCCGGAGGCAGGAATAATGCTGAAGGCAATATTATCTGTCTCATCCGTGTCGTAATTGCAAAATTTTATCCCGCCATCCGCTGTTATCTCGGACGCCTCCACATTCACCTGTTCAGCCACAATTGCCGGATCATTGGTATCTGTTTTTCTTGATACATTAACTGTTGAATTTTTTACCTTAAGCGCTCCGTATACAATCATTCCCTGATAGTCGGTACCGATGGCTGTAACAGCGCTGTCTGCAACCAATATATCGCCCTCGACATAAATCGCAATATCTGCGGCGCTTTCCGCCGTCAAATTGCTGCCGTTTTTAACGACAAGGTTCCCTCCATAGGTATAGATGGAAAAAGATGTGTATTCTCCCACACTATAAGCCTTTACGGTGGAGTTATCGATGATGATGCCCCCGTCGGCGGCCCATATTGCGTTGCCATCTCCTGTCGTTGCCGTCACATCACTGCCGCCCGTAATTTCAATGGAATTAGCGTACATAGCCGGATTGTATGAAGTCTCTCCGTTTGCAGCTACGGCAGAACCATCAATCTTGATTCCTCCAAGGGAAAATAAAGCATTCCCGTAGCCTGTCGTTGCCGTCACATCGCTGCCGCCCATGATTTCGATATCGGTCGCCGCCCACAGCGTCGGATAAGAAGATGACGCTGCGTTTACCGTCACATCCGAATTATTTATTTTTATTCCACCTTTTTGTGTCCAGAAGACATTCGCTGCCGAACTGTTTGTTGTAGCGGTAACGGTACTGTTGATAATGTTCAAATCAATATCGCCCTGGTTCGGGTCGTTCTGAGTCTGTACAGCAATCGCCACCTGATCGTCTGAATTTATCTCTACGTTTGCTCCATTTATAGTCACATCGTCAAAGGTGGAGATACCAACAGTATTATTGACCAGGGCATTGACTGTCAATTTTCCGTCCCCGGTAATGATCAGCTTATCTCGCAAATATATCCTATTCCCTGATTCAAGTTTTATAGCCCCCTGTAAACGAATGGCATTGTATCTCTGTGCTTCGATCGTGCAGTCCCCGACAACATTGATCGTCAGGGTTTTTTGCTCGTTGCCGTATGTCAAAATCCCCGTTATTTTAGCGTTGTTAAGCGTCAGGGTGCATGTGGATGCATCGTACGACACCGTTCCTCCGTCTTCAAGGATGTCATTGGCATTATCGCTCGTAGCGCGTGTGCCGACATATTCATTGCCTTTATATATATACAGATCATATTTTTCAAGAACAGGCTTCACTTCTATTTTAGCCGTGTCAGACACCGCTTCGGCGGTCGTGCCGTTTAATGTATTTGTTACGACGCAATAGTAGTATGTCATTCCTGCCCCCGATATATCGGGCGTATAGCTGCTGTTCGTCTCCCCATCAAGCTTTGTGCCGCCGGAATTGCTGTCAGTCGTATTGCTGTACCACTGATAGCTGAGCGTACCGCCGTCGGATATACTCGCTTCTACGCTGATCTCGCCAACCGCGTCGCCTACAGTATAAGTCTTATCCTGCGGCTGGAAAGTGATTGCAGGAACTGTGGCAGGCGGAAGCTGATAAGGTTCACTTTTCGCACTTGATTGACTGAATTCACCGTTCATATACTCTGTGCTGCCGTCTTCCGGAATGGCGGCTACCCGAAAAGTATAGGTCTCTCCACTGGTCAGTTCGTTGGAAACCTGATGGATATCAAAAGCAGGATCGGCAACGGTAGCAGAAGTTATAAATATTAATCCGCAATTGATCTCTACCTCGTATTTCGCTGCATGTTCTACCGGATCCCACCGGGCGGTAAAACCGTCCCAGCGCAAATTTACCGGCGTTTCAAGCTTTTGCGCTCCGCTGCGGTTATACAGTAACACGTTCTCCCACTGACCCCTTATACTGGAACCCGGAGGATCCGAAGACTTCCAATATTGCGTGTCAATCATCACTTCTACGTTGCCAAGTGAGCCGTTTATTTCTTCGTACTGCTGCAGGGCGCTTTCCAGATCAAAGGTATATTTTCCATTCCCGGCACTGATACGTTCGGATTGCAGTAAAAACGATGTATTAATCCCATTCTTTTCATAAACTCTGGCCACACTTTCGTACCCGTCAACAGCATTCCAGGTCAAAATGCCGTTATTGTCTATGGCAGCTTCCGGGTTTCCCATATCCTGTACTTTTTTCGTCAGAGTTACATTTCCCTCCGGCATAGTAAAGGAAAAGCTTTCCGCATCCTGAATTTGAGTGGAATCTATTCCTTCTGCAGCCCAACCGTCAAAAAGCCAGTTGTCCAGAGTATCCGCACATTCGATTTCAACTTGAGAAGCTGCTGATATGGTCAAAGATTCGGATGGCCATAAATAGACTTTCTCCCCGCCATCGACAGATACGAAAATATTACTGCTTCCTAAACCATTCGAGAGTCCGCTGTAAGTTAGCGTATATTCTTCTTGCGCGAATGCTGTTGTCGGCGTCAGCGTTAGGACCATGAGCAGGGAAAGCAGTAACGCCGTAAATTGTTTTTTCATTATTTCTTTTCCTCCTTTGAGTCATTTGTTTTATTCCACTTTCGATATTTGATACACAGCACCGTGATAACGACGGCTGCGGTAAAGGAAATCACCCCTACCAACACATAGCCGCCCGCGTCCTCATGCAGCAGGATAGAACCATAGAGTCCTGGCAGGGCGATCTGTTCCGTTCCTGAAAATGTTTTCATCAGCCCCACAAGAGCGGCAGACAATAGGACACAAATTGCAGATAAGTCAAAAATTCTGCGTTTTTCTTTCTCGCGCTGTCTTTGCCGTATTCGTTTTTTTACCATTTCCACACGGGTTGCCGTATCGTACATTTTGATTCCTCCTTTCCCGATATTCCGACAAAAAAGCCTTTCACTTATATAGGTACAAAAAATCGAAAAACTACGCACCCCAAAATCAAATTTTTTTAAAATTTTTCGGGTGCAAAAAAAGCCGCCAAGCGGCGGCTTAATACACATTTTCTATTCAGTTTTCCGTCTGGCCGGGGAGCGGCAAAAGGAATTTTCCCACAATCTTTCCCAGCGCCACGGCCAGCACAGGCAGGGCGTAAGCCACATACTGCACCCGGCCGCCGTAGGCGATCAGCAGATTATAAATCCCGTGGAAGATCACGGCGGCCCCCAGCAGGCCGCAGGTCCCGGCCACCTTCAGCCATCTGCGCTGCCACACATACACAAGCCCATAGCCCACGATGGCCCCGCAGACAATGTGCATGGCTCCCGTTCCAAACCCCCGTATCAGCAGAAAACTCAGGTACTCCGCTCCATACTGGATCATGTAGCAGATATTTTCAAAGGTGGCAAATCCGACGGCGATGATGAGGACGGCGGGGCGTATCCTCTCCGGCTCCGGCTCGAACACCAGCAGATAAAAGAGCAGGGGCAGGAGCTTGATGATCTCCTCTACCACCGGGGCGATCTCCGCCGTGGCATGGAACACGTCCGCACCGCAGAGGGCGGCAAAAAAGGTGTTCACATAGGCCGAGGTCAGGCAGGCCCCCATCCCCGCAAAAGCAAACAGGAAAAAACGGAGATACTTTTTCCCCATGCAGAAGGCGGCCACAAAAAGCGGAGCGGCGATACACACAAAGACATTTGCGATATAGGTCATGTCCGCACCGCCTTTCTCACCGCCGGAAACAGCACAAGAATCGAGGCGGTCACGGCAAAATCAAACCAAAAGTAGGGATTTGCCAGCGTGTCGCCCGCCCAGGGATAGCTGGAGAGCCACAGGCAGTTTTCCAGAGTGATATATCCTATCATGGCAAGGAGGAAAAACCGCTTGCCGCGATCCGCCTTCGGTTGTTTGCTCTGCCAGACAAGGCCCCGGATGGCAAGCCAAAGCAGGGCGGCCATCAGAGCGCCGACGATCAGATTATACAGCACGTCGCTAATGGTGATAAAGTACGCCGTAAGTGGTATTTCGATCACCAGAGCGAGCCAGGGAGCCCGACTTTTCAGCCTGTGTTCCTCTTTGTCCGCAAGACTGTTTTGCAGCAGAACTAAAAATAGGAAACCGCTGATCCACCCGATGTCTGACACATAGAATATAGACGGCGTTTCTTTGGCAAGGTGCAGATAGAGCAGCCAATAAAGCAGGGCAAATCCGAAGCAGCCGTAAAAACAGCCGAGCAGAAGATAGGGTTGTTTGCGGCTTTTCAGATAAAAAATGCCGGACAAAACGCAGCCGGACAGCGCAACCAGTAGTTGTGTCAGATTATCCATGATCTCTGCCATCGCCGTCCCCCGTTTCTTCGTCCTTTTCCCGAAAGGCTTTGAGCTTAAAGCTCAGGACGGTCACGCCCACGCCCAGCACAAAGGCCAAAAGTCCGATGATGATATAGGAAACAGCGGCGCTGCCGACGAAGATACTCGCAGCCGTTTCATATCCAGCGTAGTCTAATGCAGTCAGTTTTTCCGAAATACCGGGTATGGCAAAGGACAAGCCCACGATCACGGCAAGGCAGGCTGCCACCGATGACAGAACCACGATACGGTCTCTCCGCTGCCGCTTCTGCCGCTCGATCTGCGCCGCACGCCGCTTGACGGCGGCAACCCGTTCTTCATGACTTCGCATCGGTAATGCCCTCCTTTTCCAATCTCTTTTTTAGTGCCTTTCTTCCTCGATACACCAAATCTGCGATCTGTTTTCGGTCTTTCCCATCAGATATGCAGTTTCGGCGTGGCTCATACCCTCAAAATAGACAAGATATAAAGCCTCCCGGTAGTCCGCATTTAATTGATCCATACAAAAACGCAAAACGCGCCGCCGCTCCTCAGTTTGGACGACTTCTTCTACCAGCATTTCGCTTTCCGGTTCCTCTGCCAATGCCCCCAGACAAAAACAGATTTTCCATTTTCGCTTATGCCGCAAAGCCATATTACGGGCCGTTTTATAAAGATAGGCTTTCAAGCCGCCATCTCGGATTGCGGGCCTTTTGGTAAACAGATAGGCAAAGGCTTCGATCATCAAGTCCTCAGCCTCGTGAACATCGTGCAGATAACCGGTTATGTATAAAATAAGAGCCGCTTCATATCGTTTCATCAACTCGTCCACTCTTTTTTCGTCGCCGTCCAGATAGCGGCGGTAAAGTTCTTCATCGGTCATGCCCGCCGCCTCCTTGTCAAAATTCTTAAATATACATCTTTTCAACATCTATTATATACGAACATCCGTATATTTTAAAGTTCTAAATGTTACTTTTTAGATGTATTTTTTTTAGAAAATTGACCAGTTTCATTTTTGAAAAGAAGCTTGCTTCCTTTTTCGCATATTTCGTAGATTTCGTCGTATTTTGCCTCGATCAGCGGGTTCAGCTTTTCAGTCTGCCTGTTCACAGTTTTTTTGTAGATAAAATAAGGCAATATCCAGCCCAAAAATCCGGGAACAGCAAGAAGTATACATAACAGAATATGGGGCGGCTGCCCTGTCACCGCAAAGGTCGAACCGGCCATAAAGGCCGTTCCCAAAACCGCCACGGTCAGCGCCCATACGGCCGCCGATGAGGTTTTTGACTTTTCCATAGCGTCGATCTCCCGGACACAGGCTTCGAAGTTCCGCTGAAGCCGGGTAAGCTCCGTCTTATTGACAATCTTTCGATTTCTTTTCAGGCATATTGTCACCTTTCCCTGCTTTCCGGACCTTCTGTCCCGGAATTCGGTCATCAGATTTCCGTCCGGCTCCCATCCAAAATTCTCATACCCATCTATTAAAAAGGAGGCCATACTGCCCTCCGCTGTAACCTCTTTATATTCATAGCCTATAAATTTTTTTGGCTGCTTCCCGGACTCTTCCATCATTGGATTCCCCCCTCATTACCAAATACGTGATTTACAGGAATAGTGACTGTAAAGGTGCTTCCCTGTCCCGCTTCACTGATTACCTGAATATCTCCGTCCATAAGCTCCAGCACTCTTTTTACCAGAGCCAGGCCAAGGCCGTTTCCCTCTTTAGAATGGGACGTATCGCCCTGATAAAATTTATCGAAAATATGTCTGGCGCTCTCTTCACTCATACCGCAGCCCGTATCCTTTATGGATACCTGCACGCATTTTTCATCGGATATCTGACAAACCTTAATCACTCCTCCCGGCTCCGTAAACTTGACGGCATTGGACAACAGATTGTTCCATACAAGCTCCAGCAGACTTTCATCAGCTTCGATCATTACCCGCTCCTCCAGCTCTGTCTCCAGCTCAATATCCTTATCATTCATCGCATCGTCAAATTGAAGAATGCACTCGCAAAGCTGTTTCGAAACGTCATAAACCGCCGCTTCGGGGGTAATGGCCTGATTTTCAAGCTTATTTAATTTCAGAATATTGCTGATCAGATCGGACAGCCGCCGGGCCGCGAACTCGATAGTTTCCGCATATTCCTTCCGCTGTTCCTCCGATATGTTCTTACTCTTTAAAATCTCGGCATAATTCTTGATAATAGCGATCGGCGTTTTCATTTCATGGGACACATTGGACACAAAATCGGTTTTCAGTGTTTCAATGCTTCCAAGCTCTTCCACCATTTTATTAAAATCCATGATCATAACGTCCAGATAATCCCTTTTGTCCGGCCCATGAAGCGTAGGAACATAGACGGAAAAATCCCCGCCCGCTACCTGTCCGGTTGCCTCAGCCAGCTTATGGATCGGTTCCTCATAAGCCGTGAAAATCTGCCGCCGGGTAAATAAAGTCAGCACAGCCGATACAAATCCCCAGTAAAACATCGGGATTATAGTCTGTATAAATCCGCTCCAGTTCATACGATTTGCAAGGACAATAAGTCCCGTATGAATTCCGGACATTAAAAGCAGCGTCACAAAATAAATTGCAAACAATGAATATGGGAACCGGCTTTCCTTCACCGGTCCGTATTTTTTATCTTCTCTGACTTTCATAGCAATACCGCCTTATACCCAAGACCTCTGACCGTCACGATTTTAAAACCGTCGCATGCGGATAATTTATCCCTGAGCTTTGTCACATAGACATCCACAGCCCGCAGACTGCTGTCGCTGTCCACGCCCCAAAATTCATCCATGAGCTGTGCCCTGGAAAAAGTCTTTTTCGGGTAGGATAACAGTTTATAAATAATATTAAATTCTCTGGTG
>CATZYB010000127.1 GCA_958426095.1 uncultured Lachnospiraceae bacterium | reverse complement strand
AATGATGAAAACAAAAGATTTGTTTTCATATTCTGCAGGGTTTGTGAAAAAACGTTTTAAACTTGATTTTTTTAATTGAAGGCGTTAAAATATGTAAAACAGGAAAATAATAAGCATGTGGTTGTGAGCTTGAACATCTGACTCTGAAAAGCATACCATAAGCTTATCAAATAAGATTTGTCATTGATGTGTGGATGAGAGCCAGTAAGGCCCTTTTCCACACATTTTTTGTCAAGGAGGTTGACACCATGGGATTACTTGAAAATGAATTTATTAAATTTATGGGCAGATTTGACAGCTGCCCTTTTGCTGTTGTTTTAAACGGCGAGGAACATATTATCGGTGAAGGAGAGCCGGATTTCACCGTCATTTTTCATAAAATACCGAAAGTGTCTGATTTGATGACCAGTACATCAATTACTTTAGGCGAGGCCTATATGAACGGCGATCTGGAAATTAAAGGCGATTTATATGAAACATTGAATATGTTTATGGGCCAGATGGGAAAGTTTTCTACGGATAAAAAGAAACTGAAACATATCATATTTCCTTCCAACTCCAAAAAGAATCAAAGAAAGGAAGTATCTTCACATTACGATATCGGAAATGATTTTTACAAGTTGTGGCTGGATGAAACATTAAGTTATTCCTGCGGATATTTTAAAAATGAAGAGGACAGTCTTTATGAAGCCCAGTGCAACAAGGTGGACCGTATCCTGGAAAAGTTGGATCTGAAGGAAGGTATGAGCCTGTGCGATATTGGATGCGGCTGGGGATTTTTACTGATCCGGGCAGCAAAAAAATACAAAATCCATGGCGTTGGGATCACGTTAAGTTCAGAGCAGGCGAAGAAGTTCCAGGAGCGTATCGAGCAGGAACATCTGGAAGATTGTCTGGAGGTGAAACTGCTGGATTACCGGGATCTGCCGAAATCGGGCATGACGTTCGACAGGGTAGTCAGTGTTGGTATGCTTGAACATGTGGGACGGGAAAATTACGAACAGTATATGAAGTGCGTAAAGAGTGTTTTGGCGCCGGGAGGCTTGTTTTTGCTTCATTATATCAGCGCTTTGCAGGAACATCCGGGGGATGCCTGGGTGAAAAAATACATTTTCCCGGGCGGCGTTGTTCCAAGTTTGAGAGAGATCATTAATATTGCGGGAGATATGCGTTTCTATACATTGGATGTGGAAAGTCTGCGTCGGCATTATAACCGGACACTGCTTTGCTGGAACCGGAATTTTCAGGAGCATCGGGAAGAAGTTGCAGCCATGTTTGATGAAAAATTTGTGCGTATGTGGGAGCTTTATTTATGTTCCTGTGCGGCCACATTCAATAACGGAATTATCGACCTGCACCAGATATTATTCAGCAATGATGTAAACAATGAGCTTCCGATGACTCGCTGGTATTAGAAATAAAATGAAATATCAGAAGAAAAAGATTGAGAAATCTCTCTGCGTCTGGTACAATTCTTAAAAAAGAGGTATTTATGGCGATTAATAAAGCGATGCGGGCAGCATTATCGGTTCTGTCCTATTCAGAAGCAGATATTAAAAAAAGTTATCAAGTAGAACGGCGTCTGAAAGACATATCTGGCCGGCGGCTGAAAAAACCGTCGCTTTACCGGATTTGGGAACACAAGGTTGTTTGCGGCGACCATGAGGTTCCGGTGCGGATTTTTATGCCGTCGGGGCGTGAGCATCATCGGATACTCCTGTTTTTTCATGGCGGCGGCTGGGTGACCGGAAGTATTGACAGCTATGATGCTGTCTGTGCCGATATGGCGAAACAGACGGGACGGGTGGTCGTCTCCGTCGATTATCGGCTGGCACCGGAGTATCCGTTCCCGTCGGGACTTGAAGATTGTTATGCGGTTGCCAGAGAAATTTTTCTGGATGACAGTCTCCTGGGAACGAAATCTAAGGAAATCGTTCTGATCGGAGACAGCGCCGGAGGCAATCTTGCAGCGGCCGTGTCCCTGATGGCCCGGGATAGGGGAGAGTTTATGCCTTCCCGCCAGATATTGATTTATCCGGCCACCGGAAATGATCATTCGGATGATTCCCCCTTCCCGTCCGTACGGGAAAACGGGACGGATTATCTGTTGACGACAAAACGGGTGCGGGACTATATGGAGCTGTATCGTTCCTCGGATGCCGATTTAATGAATCCGTATTATGCGCCGCTGATGGCAAAGGATTTTTCCAACCAGCCGGACACACTGATCATTACAGCGGAATATTGTCCGCTCCGGGATGAAGGGGAAGCCTATGGAAAAGCGCTGGAAATGGCTGGAAACAGGGTAAAGGTTTTTCGTATGCCGGATGCTCTGCATGGATTTTTCTCATTGCCGGTCCGGTTTTCACAGGTAAAGAAAGCTTACGCACTTATTAATCGGTTTTTAAAGGAAGGTGAAATCGGTTCCGCCGAGCTTTCGCCGATTTTTAAAAAATGTGGATTGGAGCCAGAGACGCTTTTAGCACAGGTAAAGCTGTATTTGGCCGGGCGGCTGAACTGCAATGTGGATGATTTTGAAAAAGATGAAGTTGTTTTTGTGTCCAATGATCGGCAAAATTATCCATTTTTAGAGATATGTACGATGGGGAAAGCGGTCATTGTGTCCGCTTCAGAAGCGCTTTTGCCAAAAACAGAGATGCTTTTGAAAGATAAGAGCCGGGATGAAATGTTTGAATGTCCGCTGGTTTACGGGCAGTCGATTTATTATGTTCCGGATTTTAAGTTATTTGAAAGACAGTCATTTGACAGAGACTATCAGTATATATTGGTTCAGGAAGAGAATATACAGACATTGAAGGGAATTACAGGCTTTGAAAATGCTTTGGCCTTTGATGAAAATGGAAAGACATCGACCCGCATGGTTCTTTATGCTAAGAAAAATAATGAGATTGTCGGTCTGGCCGGCGCTTCGGAGGAAGCCGAAGGCCTGTGGGAACTGGTGGTGGATGTGAAGCCGGAACACAGAGAAGGTGGTCTCGAGACAATTCTGGTCAGCAACCTGGCGGCGGTTCTTTTGGAAAAGGGAATTGTTCCATTTTATTGTGCCTCAGTCACAAACATTGCGTCTCAGGCCGTGGCTCACCGAAGCGGTTTTATTTCCTGCTGGGTCAGCTCCTATCGAACGATTTTGGATAGCAGCTCGGTTTACAATGATACTTTATTGGGTGATTTGATAACATAGGTTAGGATTAATGGGAAAAAAAGGGATTAAGAGAAATAAAAGAAGAAAACAGGAGAAGATGAAAACCATCACGATATTGCTGACCGGATATTCGGACTGGTTTGGCCGGTTTATCCGGGTAATCAGCAGAAGCGGCTATTCTCATGCGTCTTTATCCATTGACGGCACAGAGGAAGTGTTTTACAGCTTCAACGGTAAGGGAGTTGCAGTTGAAGAGCCGAAAAAGCGGCGGTCTCGCAGAAGAAAGGAAGGCAGTGTCTGTATTCGTATACGGGTGCCTGCAAGTATTTGTGATGATATAGCGAAAGAAATCCAGCGGTTTTTAGAGCAGAAGGATATTTATACCTATTCACGTCTTGGGGTTATATTATGTCTTTTGCACATTCCGCACAAATTTGAAAATTCCTATTTCTGTTCCCAGTTCGTGGCTGAAGTGCTGTCAAAATCCGGTGCAGTCCAGTTAAAGAAAAAGGAATCCCTATATTTGCCAAATCATCTGCTTGACGGTTTTGATTGTCTTTTTTCACAAAAGCAGATTGCTTATAATGTTATTTAATTATATTCAGGCCCTTCATTTGGAGGGCCATTTTCAGGTCTGAAAGACGCAGGGGGAAAGCGTATGAATCAAGCAGTTTATTAGGGAAATTTCAATTGCAACCATAAGTTGCGGAATTTCCAAGCGCACTTGGTGGTTGTCAACCGGAATTTCTGTTAAGGTAAGGTCAGAAATAAGACAAAGAGAGGTATTGAAGAATGGTTTTATCAGAGAAGATAGCGTTTTTGAGAAAGAAAAATGGCTGGTCTCAGGAGGAACTGGCAGAAAAGCTGGATATATCCAGACAGTCGGTTTCAAAATGGGAGTTGGGCGGATCCATACCGGATTTGGATAAAATTATAAAGCTCAGTGAACTTTTTGACGTTACCACCGATTATTTGTTGAAAGATGATACGGAGGAAATTTCCTGTGGTGTATCCGAAATATTTGAGGAAATACCGGAGCCATCCATGCAGGTGTCGGAGCCGGAAGCGCGGAGAGTATCCATGGAGGAAGCGAATCGGTTTATGGATTTGACACAGAAGCTGTGTGGCCGTATTGCCTTTGCCATTTCCCTGTTTATTTTATGCCCGGTTCCGTTGCTGTTTTTAGGCGGAGTGGCTGAATATTATCACAGCCGTTTGACAGAGGACATGGCTGCCGGATTTGGAGTGTCAATTCTTTTGATTTTCATAGCTGTCGGCGTGACCCTTGTGATCCTTAATGGTATGCAGCTTTCTGAATTTGATTATCTGGAGACAGAAGCTATATTGCCGGATTATGATGTGAAGAAAATTATGGAAGAAAGGCGGAAAGACTACGAGCCGAAATTCCGGATGACGGTGGCGGTAGGGGTTTGCCTGTGCATTATCGGTGTCGTTCCGTTATTTTTAGCCATTGGATTTACGAAGAACGAATTTATCTATGTCTGTGCTTTGGATATTCTATTAATTTTTGTTGCCATTGGCGTCCATCTTTTTGTCCGGTATGGCATGGTCCATGAAGGCTATGATAAGCTGCTTCAGCGGGGAGAGTACACCGAGGAACAGAAAGCCCTTGGCCGGAGAACTTCGTTTTTTCCAAAGATTTATTGGTGTTTGGTGACAGCGATTTATCTGGGAATCAGCTTTTATTTCTTTAATTGGCACATCAGTTGGATCATCTGGCCGGTAGCCGGTGTTCTGTTTGCCGCATTGAACGGCGTTGTGCAGGCTGTGGCCGGAAAAACAAAAAGAAAGGTATAAAGAGAGATGGAGAAAAAAAGAATTATCTGTTTTGGAGATTCAAATACATGGGGTTATGACCCGGTGAAAAGAGTGAGGTATGATGAAAATATCCGCTGGCCGATGCGGATGCAGCAGATTTTAGGTGACGGTTATCAGATTATTGAAGAAGGCCAGAATGGCCGCACGATTTCCTGCGAGGACCCGTGGGAATGGGGGAATAAAAAAGGGATGGACTATGTTCTGCCGATGGTGGAAAGTCATACGCCTTTTGATTTGCTCATTATCATGCTGGGGTCCAATGAATTAAAGAAGAAATTTCATCTTCCGGCCGGAGATATCGCCGGAGGACTTCAGAACATGCTGATGGTTTTGAAAGGTTTTCTGGAATATCAATGTCATCAGCCGGATACAAAAATTCTCATTGTCTCGCCGATACATGTGGGTGAAGCTATAGAACTGTCACCTTTTGCCGAGTTTTTTGAGGGTAGGGCGGCCGTGGAAAATTCAAAACGGATGGCTTATTGGTATAAGCTTGTGGCCGAACAGTTTGGATGTGAATTTTTTGATGCGGCTTTAGTGACTGAGCCGGGAGAGGCCGACAGTATTCATCTGACAGCCGAGGGACATTTAAAGCTGGCGGAAGCTCTGGCCAAAAAGGTCAGAGAGATCATATACGGCTGATATGACGGAACAAAAAACAAAGGGGACTCTTTGGTCATTTTATGACCGCTGGGTCCCTTTTTGATTATTTGACCGATTGGATACCTGAGATATCCGGCTCGATCATCATGGAATAATTCGTGTGATAGATGACAAAGCCCGGCTTTCCCGAATTTGGCTTTTTCACATGTTTGCGTTGAATATAGTCGATTTCAACCTTTTCACTGGCTCTGTTTTTAGAATAATAGGCGGCCAGCCGGGCGGCCTCTTCAAAAGTACTGTCCGGCAGCTCGTCACCGCCGGTTTTTACGACAACATGGGAGCCGGGAATGCCTTTGGCATGAAACCACCAGTCGCCGCCGTTTGCAAATTTAAAGGTCAGTTCTTCATTTTGAAGATTATTTTTTCCGACGTACATATCGTAACCGTCGGAGGAAACATAGTGGAGGGGCTGACTTGTCAGCTTTTGCTTTTTAGCATTTTTGCCCCCGGTATGGCGTTTCACATAGCCGGCCTGGATCAGTTCTTCTTTGATCTGGGCCAGGTCTCCTTCGGTCTGGGCCAGGTCCAGAGCCGTACTGATCGAGTCCAGATGCTCCATTTCATCATGGGTTTCTTCCGTCAGGGTGGACAGGGCTTCAAAGGTCCGTTTTAATTTGCCGTACCTCTCAAAGTATTTTTTAGAATTTTCCTGAGGGGTGAGCTGCGGGTCCAGAGGAACCGTTATTTCCTTATCGGTATAGTAATTCAGACAGGTCAGACTTTTTGCGCCTTCCTCCAGATCATAGCCGTAGGTGTTGATCATTTCTCCATAAATTTTATATTTTTCCCGCTTTTCCGTATCTTTTAATTGTTTTAATTGCAGATCATATTTCTTTCGGGTACGATCCAGGGCAGTGCTGACCATATGCCGCAGATCATGAGATTTCTGCCGGATTCGGGTAGAGGCATTTTTTTCTGCATAATAGGTCCGAAGCACCGTGGAAATGGAGTCGAAGGTCTGACTTTCACAGTCGCTGTAGCAAGTCAGAGGCAGGGCGGAAAATTCCGCGGGTTCTTTGCCGCGGTAGATGATCACAGGCGAAAAGCTGTGATTTTCGACGTCTTCCATAAGACGGCTGAAAACGCCGAATAAATGCAATTTCTCGGCATCGGACAGTCCGCTGGCACTCATTCCTGAATCAATGGAGGCCCGAAAGCAGATTTCCTCGGCGATGACCGGACTGATCCCTGTCAGGCTTGTGTAGAGAGCTTTGCCGACAGGCAGAGGTTTTGATAATACTTTTTCCATAAATTCATCTGTTCCAATGGTCATTGGGTTCGTCTTTAACATCGTGTTTGGAATGAAATAGCTGCGGCCCGGCAGGACCTCCCGGACGGAGCTGACATTGAGGGAAATATGTTTAATACTGTCGATGATGGTGCCGTCGGGCTGACAGAAAATAATATTGCTGTGTTTACCCATTAATTCTACGATGAGGAATTTCGTGCATAAATCACCTAATTCATTTAAATGTTCAATTTCAAATTTTAAGATACGCTCCATCTCCGGCTGAACAATAGAAACGATGCGGCCGCCGCTGATATGTTTTCTCAGAAGCATGCAGAAGTTCGGCGCCATCATTGGATTCGTTCCCGTATCCTCGGTCAGATAGGCCAGAGGCAGAGAAGGGCTGGCAGAAAGCAGCAGACGGTAATTGTTCCGGTTGTTTTTGATCGTCAGAACAATGGCGTCGTTTTCTGGCTGATATATCTTATTAATACGGCCGTCGGTCAGCCGTTCGTTCAGTTCCCATACAAGGCTGGAAATTACGATTCCGTCAAAAGCCATAGGTATTCTCCTTACTTAAATTTCTTTAAAATTTAGTATAACAAATATTAAAATTTTCTACAAGAGATGGGGGCAGAAACTATTGACGGTATTTTTTATTTGAATTATAATAAATTGATAT
>CATZYB010000126.1 GCA_958426095.1 uncultured Lachnospiraceae bacterium | reverse complement strand
ACTACAGCCGCTGCTGTTTCATCGCAGGAAGATTCGATTGCAAGAATATAAATATCTTTTTCCATACCTGTGTGCCTCTATTCTTCAAAATTTAATTCCATTGAACGACGGTCTTTTGCCGCATGAGCGTTTGGAAAAATCCGCCGCACATCTTCCATAAATATTTCCGGATGATTGATGGCCGGACTGTAATGGGTCAGCCACAATTCTTTAACCTGTGCATCCCTTGCCAGTCCTGCTGCCTCCTCAAAAGTCATATGCTTATATTTCACTGCATTATTAATATCGCCTTTTTCACCATACATCCCTTCGCATATGAACAAGTCTGAATCCTTTGCATTCTGCCGAATAGAATCCGTCGGCCGCGTATCCGTCGTATAAGTCACTTTAATCCCTTTTCGAGGTTCTCCGAGAACCATTGACGGTTCATATAACCGTCCTTCACTCTCAAAAACCTCTCCTTTTTGAAGACGATTCCAATATTTCAGCGGCACATCATTCGCCTTTGCCTTTTCCACATCAAAAAGGCCTGCTCTCGGTATGGATATACTGTACCCGTAGCAGGTGATTTTATGATTTACACGAAATGCATCGATATGATATCCGTGGGTTTCTATATGCTGCTGTGTCTGTGTCAGTTCAATAAACTCAATTTCAAATGGAAGTTCCGGCGCGATCACCCTCAGCGAATTCACCACCCGGGTAAGCCCCTTCGGGCCGATCATCAGCAATGGTTCCTTCCTGTCAGAGTTTGCCATCGCCAACAATATTCCCGGAAGTCCACTGATATGGTCGCCGTGAAAATGGGTAATACAAATGACATCCAGCGGCCGGAAACTCCATCCTTTTTCCCGGATCGTTATCTGAGTGCCCTCCCCACAGTCCACCAAAAGACTGCTTCCATTATAACGGAGCATCAGTGATGTGAGCCACCGATAAGGCAGCGGCATCATCCCTCCTGTTCCCAACAAACACAAATCCAACATACTTTTCCCTCTTTATATTAATATATGATCACAGTAAAACCGACGCCATCTGCCTGACTCGTTGTTTTACATAAGTTCCGTTGTTTCCAAAATCTCCGGAGCATGCTTAAAGTCCCGAATCCATCGGTCGTAGCAATCTTCGCATAGATCGATGACATGCTTCTGGCCATCTTTCTCTCTTGAAAAATATCCCCAGACCTTTTCAATATGCACATAATCTTCCTGTCCGATCGCACGACCGCAGCAATGACAAATTTTTGTATTTTTTTCCATGATTTACTCCTTTGCATAACTCTGTCGTCAGGTTTCGGCTTTATTATACAAAATCTATCCGGCTTAATACATAGGAGATTACTGGCAGACATTCTCCTGCTGCCACACCATTAATACAGCATCCTCCCGGGGACTTGAATAAAATCCTTTTCTTATCCCGCAGGTTTCGAACCCCAGACTTTCATACAAACGCTTTCCCGCTGTATTGCCTGCCCGAACTTCCAGAAAAAAGCGTTCTGCACCAAGCGTTCTTCCCAATTCCATCAGCTCACGGACCAGCGCCGCCCCGTACCCCTTCTGCCGATATTCCGGAGCAACCGCCACATTAACGATTTCCCCTTCATCCAACATATGATACAAACAGCAATATCCGATAACCGTCTCCCGGTCATCTTCTCCGCCGGATTCTTCTCCGGTCATCACTAACAAATGGGCCGCCGGCTCTTCTAAAGAGTCTTCAAAACTTTTCCGGCTCCACGGATCAGAAAAGCAGATATTCTCAATGACAACCACTCGGTCCAGATCCGTTTCTTTCATCGTCCGGATCATCATGGCTTCTGCTCCTGATTCTGTTCCTGCCTCTCCCGCTTCTGCCGCTCCATCAATTCCCGTTCCGCCTGAGATAACCGTAAATATTCCGGCACATGCTCATCCGCCGTCTCCAGACGGCCTTCTTCAAAATATATCTTGCCAAGAGCAGCTAACGCCCCGGCCCGCTGTGCATTTAAATGCGGCGGAGCAAAACTGCACGCTACCTGAATATGTTCTTCGATAAAAGCCCTGTGAACCGGCACGCCATCCCCCAAAAACACTACCGGTTTTCCCATAGTATTAATTTCCTGAACAATATCGCCGATTCCAACCGCCTTCTCCGGACAAAGAACACGGAATTCATCCCCCTCAAAAGTATACAGCCCCGTATATACCTGCTGCCGTCTGGCATCCATGATCGGGCAGATGATCTGCTCCGTGCCATAAAGATTATAAGCCAAAGCATCCACTGTCGGGACGTTGACGAGAGGCTTATCCAGAGCCAGTCCCAAACCTTTTGCTGTGGCCGCCCCAATCCGAAGCCCGGTAAAAGACCCTGGTCCGCCCGAAATCACAATGGCATCCACTGAATCCAGCGAAATCCCTGTCATCTTCACCACTTCGTCCAGCATCGGCAGCAGTGTCTGAGAATGGGTCTTTTTAAAATTCGTCGTATATTCTCCAATCAGCTTATCTTCCGTCATCAAAGCGACGGACGCCACAAGCCCGGAACTTTCAATAGCCAGCAAAAGCATTATAAAACGCCTCCTCTTTCCAGCGTGATCTTTCGATAATCAAACCCTTTATCCATGTCCTTTTCGATCAGAATGCCAACAAAATCATCCGGCAATATTTCCCGAATCAAATCGGCCCACTCAATCAGGCAAACGCCCTCTCCATAGATATACTCATCAAAACCGATTTCATCCATCTCTTCCACATCACCGATGCGATATACATCAAAATGATAGAAAGGCATCTTTTCGCCTTCGTACTCCTGTACGATCGTAAATGTCGGACTGCTTACCGATTCTTCCACGCCAAGACCGGCGGCAAAGCCCTGAGTAAAAACGGTTTTTCCAACACCCAAATCTCCCGTCAGACAATAGACATCTCCCGGTCGGGCCTCGCTGCCCATTTTGCGCCCATATTCATATGTTTCATCCGCCGAAAAAGTTTCTACAATCATTTGAACCTACCTTTTTTAATGTAATATTATAACATACGCCTATTTAAAATTGAAGCGGTTTTTTGACCAGTTTAAATACATAGTAGGAAACAACGGCCATCATGACGCCTTTAACCACATTAAACGGTGTAATGCCAATAATGATAATCTTCCATAAACTGTTAATCTCCGGAAGGAACCCCGGAGTCATGCCTCCTACATAACCAATCAGAGCATCCACGCCGCCAAACATATTTGAATACAACGGCAATGTGACAAAGTAATTGATGATCATTCCTGCCGCACACATGGCTACAGTTCCGGCCACATACCCCACCAATAACCGGTGTTTTCCTTTCCACTTTCTGTAAATAATGCTCAACGGCAATACATAAGCGCTTCCCACAACAAAGTTTGCCAGCTCTCCGGCGCCTATAGTCTTTGTTGACAAAGCTTTGATGATATTTTTAATTAATTCAATGAATACTCCAGCCGCCGGTCCGAGCCCAAGACCTCCAAGAATAGCCGGGACATCGCTGAACTCAATTCTTAAAAATCCAAGATATCCCGGAGATTCCAGCAGCATCAGCACATAGGCTAATGCCGAAAACAAACCGATGATGACTAAATCCCTTGTTGAAAATAATGTCTTTTTTGACTGCATTTTTCCGTCCCCTCTTCATGCTGTACTTACAATTTCATGGTTAACTGAATCCGTTTTTTCGCCAGGTCTACGCTCATCACTTTGACATCGACCACATCGCCCACACTGACAACTTCCATCGGATGTTTCACAAACTTTTTATCTGTCAATTGCGAAATATGCACCAGACCATCCTGATGAACACCGATATCCACAAAAGCGCCAAAGTCAATGACGTTACGCACGGTTCCCTTTAAGATCATCCCCTCTTTTAAATCTTTCATCTCCAATACATCGGTACGAAGAATCGGTTTCGGCATTTCATCCCGCGGATCCCGCCCTGGTTTTTCTAACTCTTTAACAATATCCCTCAGCGTAATCTCTCCAACACCAATCTCCCCGCTTAATTTTTCATAATCTTTTATCTGCCGTGCAAGGCCCGAAAGTTTTCCATTTGAAATATCTTCCGTTGTATATCCCAGACGTTTCAGCAAGTCTTCTGCAGCGCCATAAGATTCGGGATGTACACTTGTCCTGTCCAAAGGATTATCCCCATCCAGAATACGCATAAATCCGGCGCATTGTTCATAGGCCTTCGGTCCCAGTTTCGGCACCTTCAAAAGCTGACGCCGGGTTTTAAACCGTCCATTGGCTTCTCTATAGGCCACAATATTTTTTGCGATCGTCTTATTAATACCGGAAACATACTCCAAAAGAGAGGCCGACGCCGTATTTAAATCCACGCCAACCCGGTTCACACAGTCTTCCACTGTGCCGCCCAGCACATCGCTCAGTTTTTTCTGATTCATATCATGCTGATACTGACCGACGCCGATGGCCTTCGGGTCAATCTTTACAAGTTCAGCCAGCGGGTCCTGAAGCCTTCTTGCAATAGAAGCCGCGCTCCGCTGTCCGACATCAAACTTCGGAAACTCTTCTGTCGCCAGTTTGCTGGCCGAGTAAACCGAGGCCCCCGCCTCATTGACGATCACATATTCCACACGGCTGTCCAGTTCTTTCAGCAAGTCCACAATGACCATCTCTGATTCCCTGGAAGCCGTCCCATTTCCAAGAGAAATGAGCGAGATATTATATTTTTTTATCAATCGTTTTAATATGCTTTTGGCTTCGGCAATCTTTTTCTGAGGTTCTGTCGGATAAATAACTACGGTATCCAGCACTTTACCCGTCGCATCGACGACCGCCAGCTTACATCCGGTACGGAAAGCCGGATCCCATCCCAGGACAACCCGTCCCGTAATCGGAGGCTGCATCAGAAGCTGTTCCAGATTTTTTCCAAACACCTTGATACCGCCGTCTTCTGCTTTTTCGTTCAGCTCATTACGAACCTCCCGTTCAATGGCCGGTCCGATCAGCCGATGATAACTGTCATCGATGACTTCTTTCAGCAATGGGCTTGTCTCAGGATTTTCTTTTCGTATAACCTGTTTTTCCAGATAACGCAGTATTTTTTCTTCCGGCGCCTCGATTTTAACCGCCAGAAATTTTTCTTTCTCACCACGATTTATAGCTAAAATCCGATGTCCCGGAATCTTGCTTACGGCCTCTTCATAATTATAATAATTTTCATAGACAGATTTTTCTTTTTCATCTCTGCCTTTGGAAATAATTTTCCCTTCGTTGATTGTTACTTTACGAATATATGTCCGGTAATCTGCCGAGTCAGAAATCATTTCCGCCAAAATGTCTTTAGCTCCATCCAGCGCTTCTCCCGCAGAGGCCACCCCTTTCTCTTCAGAAACATAGGCTTCTGCTTCCTCAGCCAACGGCTTTTTTGTCATTTGAAGTAATAATATATTCGCCAATGGTTCCAATCCCTTTTCCCTGGCAATGGTCGCCCGGGTGCGCCGCTTCGGCCGGTATGGGCGATACAGATCATCCACAGCCACCATTGTTGCCGCTGCTTCAATGGCTTTTTTTAACTCCGGCGTCAATTTACCCTGCTCTTCAATAGAGCCAAGCACCTGAGCTTTTTTATCCTCCAGATTTCGAAGATATAAAAGCCGCTCATGAAATTGCCGCAGCACTTCATCATTCAATGAGCCGGTGGCTTCTTTCCGATAACGGGCAATAAAAGGAATCGTATTTCCTTCATCAATTAATTTTATTGTGGCTTCTGTCTGCCACGGTTTAATATTCAGTTCCTGACTTATCGTCTTTACAATATCCATAGATTCTCCCATCGCAGAAACAGGCCGCCCATTACTGTGCAGCCTGTTTTTCATATGTTCAACGATTACCCTGTCAGCAATCAGCGATCCACCGGCTATTCTCCCAATAACCGGTCAATCAATTTATAACCTTCTTCAATTACGATATTTCCGCTTTCACCAGCTTCTTTTTCGTTATAATTCCAGGATTTTTTCAAATCCTTCCGGCTGTCATAAAGCATGAACGGCACCGGATCTGAGGAATGCGTCCGAATACAGATCGGCGTCGGATGATCCGGGAGAACCAGCAGACGATAGTCTTCGCCGGATGCGTCCATCGCTTCCACCAACGGTTTGATCAGACGGGCATCCATATTTTCAATAGCCTGAACCTTACGTTCAACGCTTCCCTGGTGTCCCATCTCATCCGGAGCCTCCAGATGTATGTATACAAAATCACTTCCATCCTTCAAAAGCGTATCCACCGCAGCCTGAGCCTTGCCTTCATAGTTCGTATGAAGCCCTCCATTGGCGCCCTCCACCTGAACAACTTTCATTCCGGCGCCTACGGCAATTCCTTTCAGCAAATCCACCGCAGAAATCATAGAGCCTTTTAAATGGGTCTTTTCTTCAAAAGATTTCAGGGCCGGACGGGTTCCTGCCCCCCAGAACCAGCAGGAATTCGCCGGTTTCAAACCGTTCTTCCGGCGTTCCACATTTAAAGGATGATTTTCCAGAATGTCATAGCTTTTTTTCATCATTTCCAGAAGAACTTTGTCCGTCGGCAGAAACTCTTTAATGACCTTCCCCAAATGATCGTGAGGCTGGGCCAGTTCCACGACCTGACCTTTATCCCAGATCAGCAAATGTCTGTAACTTGTTCCCAGATAAAATTTGTAAGTCTCTGTTTCCAGTTCTTTACGAACAGCTTCCAGAAGCACAGCAGCGTCTTCCGTAGAAATTTCATCAGAGCTATGGTCAATGATCGTCCGTTCTTCATAGGGTATTCCCTCTTCTTCAGAAAGAGTTACAATGTTGCAGCGCAGGGCGATATCTGTTTCTTTCATATCCACGCCGATGCTCAGAGCTTCCAGCGGAGAACGTCCGGTATAGTAGAGTCTCGGATTATAACCCAGCACAGACAGATTCGCTGTATCGCTGCCAGGGCTCATGCCTTCAGGAACCGTGTGAGCCATACCGATTTCTGACTTTTTTGCCAGCGCGTCCATAGTTTTAGTTTCTGCATATTCCAACGGTGTCTTTCCGCCAAGTACTTCCAACGGCTCATCGGCCATACCGTCACCTAACATTACGATATACTTCATAACATATCCTTCCTCTCTACTCTCTGGATAATATTTTAAGATAGTGAACCCCTTGTGCCTTTTCCAGCGCATCGATCAATTCTGACACGTCCCCGGTAGTATTTAAAATCTCAATACTTAACGTCACCGAAGCTACCCCGTTCACCGGAATCGCCTGATGGATCGTCAATATATTTGCCTGATACTCCGCCACGCAGTTCAACAGGCCAGACAAAAATCCCGGCTCATCATCCAACTGGATCATGACCGTAAATGTCCGTCCCATAGAATGTTCATGAAAAGGAAAAATATCATCCTTATATTTGTAAAACGAACTCCGGCTGATGCCTACCTGCTCCGCCGCCTCCTGGACCGTGGGAACTTTTTTTGACTCTAAAAGGTGCTTCGCTTCCACGACCTTTAAAAGGACTTCCGGTACAGACTTTCTTTTTACAACATAATAATCATTTCGTACCTACATACTATATGCCTCCGGCATTATTCTGTCTTGTTTTTATCAA
>CATZYB010000125.1 GCA_958426095.1 uncultured Lachnospiraceae bacterium | reverse complement strand
TTGTTCCACTCTCAAAGTACAAATCTTTTTTTCCGCAAATGTCCTTTTCAAAATAGCAATCCCCGCTATATCATCACCACAAATGCAAAGAAGAATTTCTATTTCACGTTTCAGACAAGCCGGCTTTTCAAATAAACTGTAAAACCATAAATCAAAACCTGGATATTCATTTCTTAGTTTATACACAGAAAAATAAATTTTATCATAAAATAATTAGAAAAAGGATACGACATTATGAAGAAAACAATCAAATACATTCTGTTTATATTCGGAATATTTGCAGTTATTATAATTGTATTATTGGGAAGTGTTCTGTATGTAACACGTTATAAGGTGACTGTTGTCGATACGGCTGAATCAGCAGATGGCGCATATGAGATTCGCCTTCAGTCAATCGGCGAACCTGCATGGCCCTTTGGAGCTGCCTCGGGACAACTTGTGTTAAAGAAAGACGGAATCACTATTTCCAAAACAAACATTAAAATAGCTAATGACGGTGCGCCAATAAGCAAGAATGATTGGTGTGTTACATGGTGCGATAACTATGTGGAAATTATTCTGACCGGCGAAGAACAATACGACGAGCTTGTGAAATTGTATTATGACGGTAAAACTGAAAGCTGCCGATGAAACACGATCTGATACAAATAAGCCGCCCCATGGAATAAACTCCGTGGGGCGACCACTTTCTCAAAGCTTACGCTTCGTCTCTATCATTCGTCAATTTCAATTTATCAAGTACATAAAATATAAGACTCAATCCCATCGCTACGATGCAGGCCAAAACCATACCGGTCAGCTGGATATTGCCGAATTTCACGGCAATGCCCGAAAGTCCTGTGACAAAAACAACTGATGTGAGTGTCAGATTTCTTGAACGGCCGTAATCTACCTGAGAATCTACAAGAATACGGATACCGGAAGCTCCGATCATACCATAGAGCAGGAAAGAAATACCTCCGATGACCGGTCCCGGAATAGTCTGAATCAGCATGGAAAGCTTGCCCACAAAGGAACAGACAATCGACAAAACAGCCGCTCCGGCAATGACCTGAACACTGTATACTTTCGTCACCGCCATAACGCCGATATTTTCACCATAGGTGGTGGTCGGTACTGAACCGATCAAACCGGAAATCATGGTCGATAAGTTATCTCCCAGAAGAGAACGGTGCAGTCCCGGATCTTTCAATAAATCCCGGCCGACAATCTTACTGGTAACTACCTGATGACCGATATGTTCTGATGCAATGACCAAAATTACCGGTAAGATCGTGATGATGGCCTCCGCGCTGAATTTCGGTGTCTGGAAATTCGGTACGGCAAACCACGGCGCCGCTGCAATCTCCGTAAAATCAACAAGACCGCAGGCCAGCGCTGCCACATACCCGGCAATAACCGCAATTAAAATCGGTATAACCGACAAAAAACCGCGGAACACAATATTTCCAAAAATAGCTACACCCAATGTCACAAGAAATACGATCACATTTGCAGGAACAATCACCTCATCCAGCAGTCCCGCATTGCTTGCTGCATTTCCGGACAATTCAAGACCAATCAACGCAACGACCGGTCCCATAGCCGCCGGCGGCAATACAATGTCAATCCAGTCTGAACCAAATTTATAGATGATCAATGCCAGTACACAGCCGCAGAATCCAACAGCCACAAAACCGCCCAGTGCATACTGATATCCCATCTTACTGATAACAATTCCCGCCGGCGCCAGGAAAGCAAAACTTGAACCCAGATAGGCCGGTGCCTTTCCCTTCGTGATGGCAATAAACAGCAGAGTTCCCACACCATTCATAAACAGAACGATGGCCGGACTGATTCCAAACAAAAACGGCACCAGCACAGATGCTCCAAACATGGCGAACATGTGCTGAATACTCAGCGGGATCAATAAATTAAAAGGTACCTTTTCCTCCACCTGAATAATTCTTCTGCTTCCCATTCATTTTCCTCCCTTGTTTAATTCTGTTCACAGTATACCTGTCAACTAAGCTCGTGAAATACCTTGCTAAGTTTCCGGGTATGCGTTCTCAGTAAGCTCGAAAACACCTCGCTAACTGTTCACAGTATACCATACAAAAGAGCAGATTGGAATCGCAGGTTTTTATTTTCAAATATTGGAAGTCAAAAAATCTTTCATTTCCTGCAGATGGGCCAGTGCGTCCTGCCTTCCTAACTGGTACACCTGTTTCAGTTTTTCCGGGTCTTTTTCTGTACGCCCTATGTTCAGCGGTTCGCCTGGCCGCAAAACAAAGGCATCGCCCCGCTTCTCCAACGCTTTTACCGCCTTTAAAGAGCCATTATAATTCCGGTGCCGCCGCTCCATAGCTTCTACAATAGCCGGATATTTCCGCATAAATATTTTAAACATTGGAATAATTCGACTTGGCTTCTTCCTGTATCCCTCCGGCTGAGTTAAAATAACAATATTTTTCTTATAGCCCTGCTTCCAGAACCAGCGGATCGGGATAGAATCAGAAATACCGCCGTCGAGCAGATCATAACCCCCGACAGAAACAACACGGGATACGAGGGGCATGGAAGCCGACGCCCGCATCCATTGAATATCTTCGGAATCTCCCTTATCACACAAATGATAAACCGGGCGGCCCGTATGTACATCCGTGCATGTCACATAAAACTCTACCGGATTTTCCTGATAAGCCTTCACATCAAAAGGGTCCAAATGATTCGGAAGTTCATTATAACAAAATTCCGCGCCGTATAAATCTCCGGTTGTCACTAAAGATTTCAGACTGGAATACCGCTCATCTGAACAATACTTTGTATTATATCGGATAACCCTTCCAATCTGCTTTGACTTATAATTACAGCCAAAGACCGCCCCGGCCGAAACGCCAATCACACCATCTACCTGGACATGATTTTCCATCATGACATCTAAAACGCCGGCGGTATACATGCCCCGCATAGCGCCGCCCTCTAATATCATTCCCGTTTTCATTTATCACTCACTCTTTTCAAGAAATTTTTAAATTACAGCTAGAATACCTTTCTTTTTCGTCAATGTCAAGCGTCGATGGATTTCTTGATTTCTCGTCAATAAACGTCGGCTCCGAAAGGCATCAACGCCAATTTTGCCAACTTAAAATGCTGTAATCCGAACGGGATTCCGATGACAGTCACACAAAGCACTGCGCCAAGCACTGCATGTTCCAATGCTAACGGCAGACCGGAAACAATGAGCCAGACGATATTTAATAAAAATGAACCGGCGCCGCCGCCATATCGAACCTCTTTTCCAAATGGAAAGAAACTGAGTGACGCAAATTTAAAACACTGCATCCCGACTGGAATTCCAACAATCGTAATACACCAGAGACATCCGGCCAGGCACCAGCTCAGCCCGGATATGGCGCCGCCGCATATAAACCATAAAATATTACCTAAACAACCCATAGAACAACCGCCTTTCTACAATCTGTTTTTCTGTTACCACGGATGATTTTCCAGATTTCTCAAATCCATTAATATACTTTCAACCCGGAAAATCGCATCCTCGACCTGAACTCTGGCTTCCGCAATTTTACTCTGGACCATCCAGTCTACCAGCAGGTTATCAAAAAATATATCCGCAAAAGAAAGGAAATCGCCAACTTCTATCTTTAAATCCATTGGGACCTGAATATCCCGAAGTTCTTTTTGAAGTCTTCTTAAATCCTGTTTGGCCCGCTCCATACATTGGGACGCCCCATCCATCTGCGAACGCTTCATCAAACTTGAAAAAAAGCCTCCGCCAACCATATCAAAAATTCCCCAGTTTCTCGCACTATTTAATTTGTCCTGCGCCGCCCTCAAACTTATAATGGCTCTTTCTCCGGCATCAATCGCTTCTCTGATTTCCTGATTCATCAATTCATTACTCATTTTACTCCTCACTTTCTGCGTCATGAATAAAAAAAGACTTTTATCATGACGTCTGCCACAATAAAAGTCTTGCTATCTCATTTGATACGGATACTCTTTAAGTATCGGTTGACGATTTCAAACCCACCCTTCTGGGTGTTCAGCTACTCCCTTTTTTGCTTACTATTAATATAGCATTTTGCAGAAATTTCTGCAAGAGGATAAGCACATTTAAATATTACAAATTTCTTAAACATTCAACAGGTGGGACGCATCAGATAAACTTTAAATATCCTCCACATCTATGACCCTATATCCTGCCTGAACCAGAGCTTCTGCTAAGATTCCCCGGCCTTCAATCAACTTTTTAGAAAAAGTACCGTCATAAATCTGCTTGACGCCGCAGGTCGGACTTCGGGACTGGAGTACCGCAAATTCGATATCCTCTCCCTGAAGCTGTTCCATGACATTTGCAGCACCCTGTCGATATACAGTATCCACGTTTTTCCCATGAATGTCTGTAACCACACCTTCCACAATCTCCACGGACGGGCGTGGAACAGGCATACCCGCAGCCACCTCCGGACAGACCTCTATGATTTCTTTTCCTTCCAAAAGCTCCACCAGCCTGGCGTTATAATTATTTCCGCCATTATATTTACAATTTCTGCCCATCAAACAGGCGCTTACCACGACTTTCATCAGTCCCTCTCCCAAACACTGAACATCCTCTCATTCTTCTGCCAGATACGCATTAATTGAATCGACCATTTTATCTACATTAAGACCGTGGACCGTACAAGCTACTTCCAGCGACTCTGCCGTCGCTGACGCACAGGTTACACAATGCAGTCCCGCCTGAATCAAAAAATCGCCCATGCCCTTATCCATAGCAAGAATCTGTCCCATTTTTGTGTCTTTGGTCACCTGGATATTTTTATTCTCCTTTGATGTTCCGGCTGCTTCGCCGGCCTCCTCGGCATACATATTATCCCGCATTAACGTACCGACACAATATGCTACCATAGGTATGACAATAACAAGAATTCCGATAATTAATGTCTGCATACTCCTACCGCCTTTCTCATCTTTTCTGCAATAACAGCTTTATATCGCAAAGCTTATGGAATATCATAACATATAATATCGGAATTCTCCAGAAAATATCAATTTTTTACTGTTTTTTCACCACCGGAATCCATACTTCAAACTTTGCGTTCTGAGGGTCCGGACTGATATACAGTTCAATATCCGGTCCATTGTCATATTCGTAACCGGAAGTCGGAAGCCATTCAGTGACAATCCTCTGTTCCAGCTCCTGAATAGCCTGCGGGCAAACGCCTTCTCCTGGGAAAACGGCCCATGTAAATGACGGAATCGTGTATTCCTCTAAAGTGTCATCTACAGTCATTGAACTTGCAACGGCAATAAAGTATTTCCATTCCTCATCCGAATTACAGGCGCTCACACCCAAGACACCCTTGATCGGCGTATCCATCATACCTGCCAGTTTCGGAATGGTTCCGTCCATAGCCACATCCTGCCACATTTTCGGAACAATGGCAAAGTTCTTTTCAATTTCTTTGTACAACGGCCGAGATACGCCGACGATCCGAAATGCGTCCTTTTTCTCAATTCGATAATTCATTTCTTCGACTCCCTTCACAGTGATTTTAAATGTCATCGGAGTGAAGGATTTCACAGAAACTCCTTCACTTCGCACAAGGGATGGTGCAATTCCATGAATCGTCTGAAAGGCCCGGTTAAAGGCTGTCGGCGAACTATATCCGTATTTCAGGGCCACATCGATAATCTTCGCATTACCGCCCTGCAAATCTACTGCGGCCAAAGACATTTTCCGCCGCCGGATATACTCGGACAGAGAAACATTTGCCATGTACGCAAACATCCTCTGAAAATGATAAATCGAACAGCCGGCTATTTTTGCAAGTTCTTCATAATCAATCTCATCGGTCAAATGTTCCTCAATATAATTTATCGCTTCATTTAATCTCTCAATCCATTCCATGAATTTGTCCTCCTTGTGATATTCATTATAGGTAAAACCTCTTACTTTTTCCTCTCTTTTCATGCACAAATCTGAGAGATATAAAAATCATTTTATTACGGTTTACAGTTCTTTAATCAACGTCCGCAGAAGCATAATATGATACTCCTCATCCTTAATAATCCGTGCCAGCACAGCATTAATATAAGGGTCATTTATCATCTTCATGTGTATCTGATATTGATTAATCGTAGCTTTCTCCGCCTCAATATCTGCCATCAACATTTTTTCTGTATTTTCCGGGATAGACAAATACTCCGGCGACCACATCCGCTGTCTTCCATCCTGATGCTTCGCCACAAAATCAATGGAACCGCCCAGCAGAAAAATCAGTTCAGCCAGCTTTTGAAGATGTATCATTTCCGCTATGGCGATGCCGAGAATCGTCCTTGCCACCGGACATCTTTCACAGGATAAACGATTTTCATTATTAATATACTGAGTGATGGCTGTCATTTCGGATACCGCGCCGCAATAATCAATACTGAGCAGATTGGCATAGGTCCGGTTTTGCTCTTTTACCTGAATCGGAGGATAGGGTAAATCCACCATAATCGGCTTCACGCCCATAAAATTGCAGGAATTCATTAAAGGCTTCGATTTTTCTTCCATTATAAAATTCGCTCCTCAATATAATTCTATATCTAATATATGAGGAATTTATAATAATGTGCCTGATCACGCCTTACCTTTAATGGATTTTAATTCATCCATCAGCTTTTTATATCTTATATCATCTTTTATAAAATCAAGTTCTTCGTCCTCATCAAAACATTTCTGAAGCATCCGTCCCACATTTTCAGAACTGTTTGACGAAAAAGTCAGGTGAGCATACAATTCTGATTCTCTCAGAGAGTAATTGTTCTTTATATTCCCGACCAATTTCGTCAGGAAATCAAAAATAACCTCTTTATTCTTCGTCTCAATGGCTTCCCGGACGCCGGAGGTATCCGCATATTCTCCAACTTCCATAAGTTTCATCAGCTGACGAAGCTTTTCTTCCATGCGCTTTGCCTTTGCCTCATTTTCCTCTTCCATTGCCATGGACTGAATGCCATTAAGCCCCATGCTGATATCCATATATCCAAAATAGGCCAATTCCTCAAAACATTTATAGGCCTCTTCCTTCTTGCCCTGTGCCCGAAAAAGCATGGCCTCCATCTGCTTTGGATTCATATCTCTTTTAGGGAACTTATCCACACACTTCTGTGCTGTTTCATAATCCTTCCTTTGCATCGAAAAGCAAAACAATGAATAGGCCGCTGTCTGGGCCTCTGTGTCGTTCTGACTATCAAAAAACCGATGATACCATCCGCTGATTTTTTCGTCATATTGTTCCGGTTCCGCTACTTTAACAATATATCTGTAGCTATCCAACACCTGCGCCATCATCACAACAAACTTGCCGCAATTCGGATATTCCCGCATTTTACTTTCTGCCAAAGCAAACCCAACGTCATACCCGACAGACTTTATTTTTGTAGCCACGGTTTCAATCCATTGATTAATTTCTTTATCTGTCAAATCTTCCTTATATGAAAGCAGAGTATCTGTTGTAATCCCGAGCAGCCTCGCAATCGGCGCAAGCATGGCAATATCCGGGTAAGAGCTGCCCGTTTCCCATTTGCTCACGGCTGGCACTGTTACCCCAAGGCAATTTGCCATTTCTTCCTGAGTTAAATGCTTCTCTTTTCTGTATTTTCGTATGACTTCACCTATTTCCATCCGTGGATCCTCCAATCGAATTTTTACGCATTGGCCTCTGCTGCTTTCATCATACCAAATCACCAGA
>CATZYB010000124.1 GCA_958426095.1 uncultured Lachnospiraceae bacterium | reverse complement strand
CTCCAAGCTGCATCATCAGAGCGGCATCGGCCGGGGTAGCCACGCCGCCGGCGGAAAAATTAACGACCGGGAGACGACCATGATCGTGAACATATAATACCAGGTCATAAGGAACCTGAAGTTTTTTTGCTTCGTCAAAGAGTTCATCTTCGCGCATGGAAGTAAGCTGAGCGATCTGACGATTCATCTGACGCATATGGCTGACAGCCTGCACCACGTCTCCGGTACCCGGTTCGCCTTTGGTACGAATCATGGATGCGCCCTCGTTGATACGGCGCAGTGCTTCGCCTAAGTCTCTGGCGCCGCAGACAAAAGGCACTTTAAAACGGGTTTTATCGATGTGGTATACATCGTCTGCCGGAGTGAGAACTTCGCTTTCATCAATATAATCGATTTCAATGGCTTCGAGAATCTGGGCTTCGACGAAATGACCGATACGGCATTTAGCCATAACAGGAATGGATACAGCTTCCTGAATACCGCGGATCATTTTCGGGTCACTCATGCGGGCGACACCGCCGGCTGCACGGATGTCAGCCGGAATACGTTCCAGAGCCATAACGGCGCAGGCGCCGGCCTCCTGGGCGATTTTTGCCTGTTCCGGGGTAGTTACATCCATGATGACACCGCCTTTTAACATCTGTGCCAGTTCTTTATTTAATGCATATCTTTCATTGTTCATAAGAATTCTCCTTCACTTTAATACTTTACAAAAACTATGAAATGAATTATAATTCATTTTGACCATATGAAAATGCTCAATTTAAAATAATTTAAAAAGGTCAGATTGGAGGCCAGAACCAGGATGCTTACCTATTCTTTTGTTGATTTAGGGTCAGACAGTTTGTATGAGCATTTATACAAATGTATTAAAAATGATATCATGAATGGAAAATTGAAATCCGGAGATAAGCTGCCGTCAAAACGGAGTTTTGCAAAAAATCTGGATATAAGTACCATTACTGTGGAAAATGCTTATGCCCAGTTGATGGCGGAAGGATACATTTATTCGATGCCCAAGCGGGGATATTTTGTTTCTGAAGTAAAGACATTTTCAGAAAAAAGGCCGGAAAGGGCAGAATACTTGCCGGAAACGCCAAAAGAAATGAATTATTACGCCGATTTCATAAGCAACCGGACGAGTCATGCTAATTTTCCCTTTTCCATCTGGGCGAAGCTGACCCGGGAAGTATTGTCCGGGGAAGATCTGACATTGCTGCTCCCGCCGCCAGCCGGGGGGATTATGGAACTGAGAAAGGCCATTGCCGATCACCTGTATCAGTTCCGGGGTATCGCCGTATCTCCGGAACAGATTATTATCGGAGCTGGAACGGAATATTTATACGGATTGCTTATTCAGCTCTTTGGAAATGAAGCGGTCTATGCTATTGAAGATCCGGGATATCAGAAGATCGCTCAGATTTATACAAGCCATGGGGTAAAAGTATGTTATATACCGATGGATGAGAGCGGCGTACGTACAGAAATATTGGAAGATTCCGGGGCGGATATTCTCCATTTATCTCCATCCCATCATTATCCGACGGGAACGGTAACGCCGATCAGCCGTCGGTACGAACTGCTTGGCTGGGCTTCAAAAAGTGAGCGGCGATATATTATTGAAGATGATTATGACAGTGAATTCCGTCTCCTTGGGCGGCCAATCCCGGCGCTGCAGAGTATTGATGTGATGGATAAGGTTATTTACATGAACACTTTCAGTAAAAGTCTGTCCTCGACGATCCGTATCAGTTATATGATACTGCCTCAGAAATTGTTGAAGGAATTTTATGAAAAACTGGGATTTTATTCCTGCACGGTATCCAATTTCGAACAATATACGCTGGCCCGGTTCATTTCCGGCGGATATTTTGAAAAGCATATCAACCGGATGCGTAATTATTACCGAAATCAGCGGGATATCCTGCTGGAAAGTATACGGAAAAGTTCTCTGGCCGATAAAATACATATTAAAGAAGAAAATTCAGGACTTCATTTTCTGATGGAAATAGATACGGAATTGTCTGATGAGGCTCTGGAGGCGGTGGCTGGTCAGCGGGGTCTGAGGATTTCATGTCTGTCCAGATATTATCATCAGCCGGAACAGGCGAAACAGCATGTTATCGTGCTGAATTATTCCGGTATTGACAGGGAGCGGATGGATCAGGCCATCGACATTCTCAGCCGATGTATTCCTTTCCATGGATTTCCAATGTTGAAGTAGGTCTTGTTCTATGCTATGATTAGTAGTAATGAAAACTATGTGTGGAGGAAATAAAAATGGAGTATCGCATTATTGGTGACAGCTGCCTGGATTTGACGCCGGAGATGAAAAAGGAAGGAAAGATCAAGATTGTTTCTTTGACGCTGCAGGTGGATGGTGTGGACTTTATTGATGACGATTCCTTTGACCAGAAAAAGTTTATCAAGGCTGTGGCTGATTATGAAGGATGTCCGAAATCCAGTTGTCCGTCACCGGAAGAGTATAAGAAAGCCTTTGGCGAAGATGAGGTAGCGGCCTTTTGTGTGACTTTGTCTGCAGAATTGAGCGGTTCCTATAACAGTGCCGTACTTGGCCAACGGCTGGTGGAAGAAGAATTCCCGAACAAAAAAGTTTATGTATTTAATTCCCGTTCTGCCTGTATCGGAGAGACCCTTGTCGCCTTAAAGATTCAGGAGTGTGCAGAAAAAGGTGCATCCTTTGAGGAAATCGTGGCCCAGGTCGAAGAATATATTCGTCAGCGGGAAACTTTGTTTGTTTTGGAAAATCTTGAAACACTTCGCAAAAATGGCCGGCTGACCGGAATGAAAGCGGCCCTTGTCAGTGTGTTGAATATTAAGCCGGTAATGATGGGAACGCCGGAGGGGACTATAGAACAGTGTGCCATAGGGCGTGGAACAAAGAAGGCGTTAAAGAAGATGATCGAAGAGGTCGGAAGCCGGGTCTCTGATTATGAAAACCGGATTTTTGGTATTTCTCATTGTAACTGTCCGGAACGGGCCCAGTTCGTTAAATCGGAGATAGAAAAGCGTTATCCGTTTAAGCAGATAATCATTGCAGATACAGCCGGAGTAGGGACACTGTATGCCAATGACGGCGGTGTTGTTATTGCATTTTAGTGGATATGTTGAAAGAAGTCTGAAAATAAAAACAGACTTCTTTTTATTTTTTGCATGATTTTAATAAAAATCAGAATTTAACTTGACAAATTTTATCAAGTTTGATAATATAAGAGCATAAAAGATGAACAGGGTGTGTACAATATGCTGATCACGAAGGAAATGGATTATTCACTGAGAATGCTTTCGGCATTGGCGTCCGGAGAGCAGATGACGATGAATGACATATGCAGCCGGGAACTGGCGCCTCAGCAATTTGGATACAAGATTTTAAAAAAGCTGGCCAGGGCCGGAATGGTGGAGATCATCCGTGGCAATGGCGGCGGATGTCGGCTTGATTGTGATTTGAAACAGGTAACACTTTATGATTTAATGCAGGCGATGGAAAGCGGTACACAGATTTCGGCCTGCATGCAGTCGGAGTATGAGTGCCCCAGGCGGCTTCGGAATCATAACTGCTGTATGATTCATGATAATCTGGCCGGTATCCAGAAGGCACTGGATGAAGAACTAAAAAAACATACCCTTGCCGATATGATGGGCATTTGAATTGGACGTGAAGAAAGTTCGGAAATATAGTCTCAGAACGGGTTCTCTTTTATACAACAAAAGTGGACAAAAATTATCGAGTTTAAATCAGCTTAAAAAAGGAGGAGTAGCGATGTATTTCAAAACGACAAAGGCTCATGAGGAATTCCGTCAGGTGATTCGGAAGTTTGCAGAAGAAGAGGTTAAACCAATTGCTTTTATGTTGGATCAGAACAATGAATTTCCTATGGATGCAGTAAAGAAAATGGGAGAAATGGGACTGATGGGCATTCCGTATCCAAAGGAATACGGCGGTGCAGGTCTTGATGTTATGAGTTATGCGATTGCAGTAGAGGAATTGTCCAGAGTAGACGGCGGCACGGGCGTTATCCTTTCCGCGCACGTTTCACTTGGAAGCTGGCCGATTTTCCAGTATGGTACGGAAGAACAGAAACAGAAATATCTGGTGCCTTTGGCTAAAGGAGAAAAAATCGGTGCTTTTGGTCTGACTGAGCCGAATGCGGGATCGGATGCCGGCGGTACTGAAACAACGGCCGTTTTAAAGGGCGATTATTATTTGCTCAATGGCGGTAAAATCTTCATTACTAATGCACCGAAGGCTGATACATATGTTGTATTTGCTGTAACGACACCGGATATCGGAACAAAAGGCATTTCCGCATTTATCGTAGAAAAAGGCTGGGAAGGCTTCGAGTTCGGCGATCATTATGACAAGATGGGTATTCGCTCTTCCTCCACGGCTGAATTGATTTTTAATGATGTGAAAGTTCCGAAGGAAAATCTTCTTGGAAAAGAAGGCGATGGCTTTAAGATTGCCATGGCAACTCTGGACGGCGGACGTATCGGTATTGCTTCCCAGGCGCTTGGTATTGCTCAGGGCGCTTTCGAGAGTGCACTGGAATATTCCAAAGAAAGAGAACAGTTTGGCAAACCAATCTGCCAGCAGCAGACGATTTCCTTTAAATTGGCCGATATGGCGACAAAGCTTCGCTGCGCCCGGTTCCTTATTTACAGTGCGGCTGAATTAAAAGAGCATCATGAACCTTATGCGATGGAAGCGGCTATGGCAAAAATGTATGCTTCGGACATCGCTTTGGAAGTTACAAACGATGCCCTTCAGATTTTCGGCGGCAGCGGCTTCTTAAAAGGTATGGAAGTTGAACGGGCTTACAGAGACGCCAAGATCACAACCATCTATGAAGGAACCAACGAAATTCAGAGAGTTGTTATTGCTTCCCATTTAATCGGAAGATTACCAAAATCTTCTTCCGGCGGCGGCAGCCGCAGCGTGGCTAAGAAGCCGGCTGTAACAGGTATCCGTAAGAAAATGATTTTCAAGAGCGGCAGTGCCGAAGAAAGAGTGGATGCTCTGGTGGAAAGCCTGAAGAAAGACGGATATGACTTTACTGTTGGTATTGCGATTGATACACCGATCACCCAGGCGGAACGTGTTGTCAGTGCCGGAAAGGGTATCGGAGAAAAGAAAAATATGAAACTTATTGAAAATCTGGCAGCAGCGGCCGGAGCTGCGATCGGTTCTTCCCGTCCGGTAGCCGAGACATTGAAATATGTTCCGATGAATCGTTATGTAGGTATGTCCGGACAGAAATTCCTTGGTAATCTCTATATTGCCTGTGGTATTTCCGGGGCCAGCCAGCATTTGAAAGGAATCAAGGACGCTTCAACAATTGTGGCGATCAATAAAAACGGTAATGCGCCGATTTTCAAAAACTGTGACTATGGTATTGTCGGCGATGTGATGGAGATCCTTCCGTTATTGACAAAGGCATTGGATAACGGAGAGCCGAAACAGCCGGCGCCGGTACCGATGATCAAGATGAAACGTCCGACACCGCCGAAGCCGGAACCAATTGGAAAGAGTTATATCTGCAGCGGCTGCGGTTATGAATATAATCCGGAGATCGGTGACGAGGACAGTGAAGTATTCCCGGGAACATTATTTGAAAAACTGCCGGAAGAGTGGGTTTGCCCGGAATGTGGTGAAGGAAAAGAGCAGTTTATTGAAGAATAGGAGGAAGAGTCATGTATTGTGTGAGAAATGTAACGGAAGATTTATATTGGATTGGTGCCAATGACCATCGTTTGTCTTTATTTGAAAATATTCATCCGATCCCGGAAGGGGTTTCCTATAATGCTTATGTTCTGATGGATGAAAAGACCGTCCTTTTTGATACGATCGACTGGTCCTCCTGCCGTCAGTTCCTTGAAAATCTGGAACATGTCCTTAATGGCCGTCCGCTGGATTATATGGTCATCAACCATATGGAACCGGATCATGGGGCTTCTATCGAAGAAGTGCTCCTCCGTTATCCGAATGTGACGATCATCAGTACGGAAAAGGCTTTTATGCTCATGCGCCAGTTTGATTTCCATGTGGATGGACATACTCTGGATGAGGTCAAAGAAGGAGATACACGTTGTTTTGGAAAACATACGGTGACCTTCGTGGCGGCGCCGATGGTACACTGGCCGGAGGCTATGGTGACCTTTGATGTGACCGATGGCGTTTTATTTGCAGCCGATGCCTTTGGCTCCTTTGGAGCTTTGGATGGCAAGCTGTTTAATGATGAAGTGAACTTTGACCGTGACTGGATCGATCATGCAAGACGTTATTATACAAATATCGTTGGTAAATATGGTCCGCATGTACAGCTTCTCTTAAAGAAAGCTGCAGGCATTGTCAATGATATTAAATTCATCTGTCCGCTTCATGGTCCGGTATGGCGTTCGGATTTTGGATATCTTCTTGATAAATATCAGCACTGGAGTACTTATGAGCCGGAAGAAAAGGGCGTTATGATCGCTTACGCATCTATGTATGGAAATACAGAAGCAGCAGCTCAGGCCTTGGCGTCGAAGCTCTGCGAAAAGGGTATGACCAATGTGGTTATGTACGACGTATCTAATACTCATGTGTCTTACCTGATTTCCGAGACCTTCCGTCTGAGTCATATCGTTCTTGCCAGCGTGACTTATAATCTGGGTATTTATCCGGTAATGCACAATTACCTGATGGATATGAAGGCGCTGAATCTTCAGAACAGAACTTTTGCCATTGTGGAAAATGGTTCCTGGGCCTGCAAGTCCGGCGACTTGATGGAGAAATTTATCCAGGATGAAATGAAGAATATGACCGTACTGAGCAGCCGCCTGTCTCTGGCTTCCGCATTGAAAGCTGAGAAGGCCAGTGAGCTGGATGTATTGGCAGATGCTATCATCGAATCTATAGAAGAAGAGAAAAAATAAATAATTGAATGAGAATGCCCGATATTTGTCTGTTTTAGCGACGGACGAATATCGGGTATTTTTACGAATAAATCAAATGTCCGGCACACATACTATTTAAGAATTTTGAGGATGGAGTGTGACAACATGGGCAGAAGCCGTGGAATAAATGTATATGAAGAGGCATGGGAACAATTGACCCGGGAAAAAGCTTTTGAAGGGTACGTGCCGGAGCGGGTCTGTATTTCTCTGAGCCAGAACGGAGAGGCTATCTGCCGGCCGACAGTGCTTCCGGGGGAATATGTTTGCCGTGGGCAGGTCATCGGAGAGGCCGGGTCTGAGGATGAGGCCTGTGTTCATGCAAGTATTGCCGGATATGTGGAGGAAGTAACAGATTATCAAAGGGCTCCCGGGGTTTTTGAACCTTATGTGAAAATCCGTAAGGAAAATGAAAAAGCCAGAGAGTGGCATCCTTTTGCAGTAGATTTTGGAAGAAAAGCCATGGCTCAGGCGATGTACAGGATTGGTCTGTCGAAAAAAAGATTACCGAAATCGGAGGTTTTAATTGTCAATGGCTTTGCCAATGAGCCTTACATCACTTCCGGATACCGCCTGATGATGGAAAGTCCGGGTAAAATTGTGATCGGAGCGATTTTGGGAGCGATGGCCGCAGAGGCAGAGACCGTATATATATGTATTAATGAGGATGCTTTTGATGCTGTGGCACGAATGAAGCGGACCGTGCAGAAATACGGGAAAAATATGGGCAATCAGCGTCCAATCTGGGTGTTGTCTATGAAGCGGAAATATCCAAACGGAAATGAAAAGATGCTGTGTAAAGAAGTGCTTGGCCGGGAAAAGGCAACGGCCGCCGTGGTCAGCGTGGCGGAAATGGCGGCTCTTTACGATGGAATCTATGATGGCGAACCATGG